>JBDTKG010000088.1:0-2238 GCA_039935435.1 Saccharimonadales bacterium (SeqCode)
AACCGTCCAGAGGCGCAATCATCGCTGCCCACTGCTTAGTATGCTCATGCTGGTAATTACCTTGCGCTGGAAGCTTGGGCTCATCCAAAAAGGGCAGGCCAACTTCTTCTAAATCGAGCAACACAAACTGGACGTCGGGGGTGTCTTTGACTTGTTCCATAAACCAATCAGCCACTTTGCGGCCAATGCGGTTAGGGCGGTTGCTGCCAACAATTACTCCAATTTTTATCGACATCATGTCTCCTGCCATTTAGTTTTACCTGTTTACTATACATAGTATAGCCACTAACTTTATTTTGTAAAGTGACTAATTAAGATATACTTAATATATGCCTAAGTCAGACCAATCTATTTGTTTACAAAATGCTCTGTGTATTTTGGGCGACAAATGGACCCCCCTGATTATTAGCCAGCTTTACCGCCGTTCGGCCCGCTTTGGCGACCTGGAATCGGCTTTGCCAGCCATTAGCCCCCGCACCCTCAGCCAGCGCCTAGATAAGTTAGAGACCGAAAAAATTCTGACCAAACAGTTGTACTGCCAACGCCCACCACGCTACACCTACCAACTGACCAAAAAGGGGTTGGAGCTACAGGTAATTTTAACCGAGATGGCCGACTGGGGCACTCGGCACCGCATCCAGCAAACTTAATAACTGGTCGGTACTATTGGCATCCATCAATTGTTCGCGCAGTTCCTTGGCTCCATCAAAACCGCTAATATAAACTTTGCAAAACTTGTTAAGCGTTTGGATGCGCCGCTCGTTATGCTGCCAAGTGTCGGCAAAGAGTTTAACGTGCCGCTTATATAGGTCTATGCGCTGTTGCCTAGTTTGCTCGGGCCACGGGCTATCTTTAGAAAATAAATACGGATCCTCGAATAGGCCACGTCCCACCATAATACCGTCAAGCTTATACTTGGCTGCCAGCTCCAGCCCGTGTTGGCGACTAGTGACGTCGCCATTGCCAACCATTAAAGTGGTGGGGGAGATACGATCGCGCAACTCACGGACCTGCCCAATCAGATCCCAATCGGCTGGCACTTTAGACATTTGTTTACGCGTTCGCCCGTGCATAGTTAACATGTTAAGTTTAAAGCCCAGTAAAAATTCGGGCCAGGTCATGTCGACGCTACTCAGCCCCAATCGAGTTTTGACGCTAACGGGGAAGTCATCCCCGGCTGCCTCCTGGGTGGCCTTAATAATCTCCCCTGCCAGTCCCCTATTGTCGATCAAACCGCTGCAGCAGCCGTTGCGTACCACTGTTTTAGCTGGGCAGCCCATATTGATATCGACCCCTGCAAAACCCATGGCTTTGAGCTCCTTGGTAGTTTGATAATAATTGCCAGGTGTTTTGCCCCAGATTTGAGCGATAATTGGCGTTTCCTTGGGCCCAAATGCCAGCTTTGGCAATAAGTGTGGCCGGCCGGGACTTTGCAAGCCATCGACGTTTACGAACTCCGTAAAGTAGAGATCGGGTGCGGCGCAGCTAGCCACAATCTGCCGAAAGACGGTGTCGGTCACATCGTCCATGGGCGCCAAAACAAAAAACGGCTTAGATAGCTTTGGGTAAGTACTCATCTGCAAACTCTATCTCCCTACTTAGGTGTTCCTGGCGCAATTGGCTCCAGCCAGACCAGCCATATTGAGGATCACGCTCTAAAAGAGCTCCATTCATAGTATGCTCCGCCTTTCCTTTTAGGCCCATATATGCCACCTTTCCAGCGACATAAATTAGCCCGCGGTAGGCTTCTATAGCTCTAGGTATTTGGTACTGGACCAAATCTAACTCAATGGTAACTATAGAGCCAGGCGCAACGAACCGTTCGAAAGCTTCTTCGCTTTCTAACGTTCTAACCAAGAGACCTCGCCACGAAGCTAACTTATTGGCTTTACGACTTAAGAGCTTCGGGTCAGACCACGGCAGAGCGTTTGGATAATCGGACTGTAATACCCTCTCTATCGGTGCCTGCAGTAATCGATTTTCGACAGTGTCGTAAACCTTTGCAGCCTGATGAGGTAGGTAATCTGCCAAACTGCCAGTTGGTAAATGCATAGCAAGTGGTAGGTTTAAATCACTGAATTGTACTTCGGCCACTAGGTTTACTCCAAGGGTAATTCAGGTTGTTGTGGCTGAGCTAGCGGCTGCTCGACGGGCTCAATTTCGAGGCCGGCCTGTCCGACTATAGGTATCGCTGTTAAACCGGCTCGGATCGCTCGCAGACGTTCAACATTATGCTTG
>JBDTKG010000089.1:0-6216 GCA_039935435.1 Saccharimonadales bacterium (SeqCode)
GGCGGTGGTTTTGCAAGACCTATAGCCGAAAGTGCACTAGGCGGATTCGTAACCGGCGTACTTGCTGGGGTAGTAAGCGAACTAGCTGTTAGCAACCAATAAGTTTCATCTCTTCAAATCTGCTAGCCGGCAACATTTATCAAGTATAAGCAACAATGACAGAGCAAAATCCCTTTCTAACAGACCAGGTACCTAATCTTGAGATTTTCCAGCAGGAGCCCATTACTTTCGTAGATTTATGGGAACTGGAGGAGCTTTCGGAGGTTCCCGGCTTTGTAGGTTCCGACGGCCTAGACCTATGTTATGGTAACTACGCTCTAACAAGCATGTCTTCAGCACGACAACTGCTGACTTTAAAGAGGGCGATAGCTGCCCTTAAGGGTGCGCCAAAAGACCTGTCAAAAACAGACGAGGAAGAACAGGGTGCCCTTACAGTTATGAATGACCTCCTCGAAGCTGCTTCTCAAGGCTTGCAGAGTGAAGCAGGGCACAGCGAGCCCGAGCAGGACAACCGCAAAGTACTCAAAAGTTTGTTAGAACGGCGACAAACCTTTGTCGGAAGAGCCGAGGCCCGGCGATGGGAATTGGATCAGCACAAAAGAACTTTCGCCCAGCGGATGCATCTTGCAATTGACGCTCAGGGCTTACCGCTGGCTCATGATCAACTGGATAGTCGGCTCGATGCCGTACGGCTTAGGTTTGCCGATCCTTTAGAGCTAGGGGGTGGCGTACGGGGCGTTTATTTCCCAGACTTAAACTCTGCCCACATTCGTATTACCAGCTCGAGTGAACAAGCTCAAAAAACCGCCTTTCACGAGCTTTTACACAGTGTCAGCGCTAAGGCAGGAAAACGGCACGGGCTATCTGTACCTGGCCAGCGTGATACGTGGTTAGACGAAGCGATTACGGATGTGCTAGCATTGCTGCTTACCGATAGTAAAGCATTCGACTATAGCTTTGGTAATTCAGTAGACCCGCTTTGGTATGCTGGAGACACAGAAACAATTTGGAGGCATGCTGGTCGTAACTTGGATGCTTTTGGACGTACGTATTATGAATATAAAAAAGCCGCGATTAACTCACTTTCTCGCGTACCTTCCAAGGTTCTTATGGATGCATATTTCAAGCGTAACCAAGACCCGCACGAAGCTGACCGGCGCGCCGGGACGCATGCCGAAAGAGAACTGCAGCGTACCTTGAAACGAACGGGCGGTATTGGCAGAATCGCTTTAATGCGAGATATTGATAGCTTATTTCGCGAAGCCAACAGGGTTGCAAAGGATCCGAACAAGCCAATGCAGTATGGCGAAAAAGAGAACGCTCGCGCCAGTAAAATTGCCTCTGATATACGCAGTGCCGATGCCAAAGTAGGATTACTAGCTGACCTCCGACGAGCCAAGCACTCACGAGCCGTAACAAGGCACACAAAAGAGTATCAAGCTAGGCTTGCTCGCGCCAAAACACATAAATAATTATTCCTCCTTTTGCAATTTACAAACCTAGTTGTAGCTATTAAATCTAGAAGGGCTTTTTACATAGTCTCAGCAGTTCTTATCCTGCTCGTTACCGTGCTATTAATACCGCCGCTATGGTTCTCGCTATACTTTTGCATCACCGGCTAGTAGGCGGAGTATTTGTAAGCGGTGCAGCCCAAAACCCATAGCCCCACAGCTTTACAAAACTCGTATAACATCGTACAATTGCCTTTATGTATGGAGCACCCCAACAAGTAGAATTTGGCTACTTTTATGACTCGTTAAATGGGTTGTTTCTGCCGCCTAGTGATCCTAAGCAGCGAGCTCACACTCTGGCAAGGTTGATGACGGCTACTTTTGCAAAGGGCAGAATATCGCAGCCTCATTCCCCAAATGAGCAGAGACAATATCAGCCGAGCTGGGCGCCTATCAGCTCAATTGTGCGCGTTTGCCACGACGATGACATTCGTACGCTCACATTAACCGGTAGCCTTGCAGATGGCCAAGATGAGCTTAGGATCGATCATGCCTATACAGAAGGGCATAGAAGTGTACAAGTCTTCACCGAGGGCGCAGAAACACCGCCCTACCAAGCGCCCTTGCTAGGTGCCCTGCACAAAGAAATTCAGGATGCTGTTAGCACTCTAGCCCAATCGTTCTTCGATCAATTTCCCAGTGTAAACTCATGAAACAGGTGCTTAATGCCTTCACTAAGATATCAAGGGTGTAAATTGGACGGTGCTAGCCCTGCCCGGCAACACCATCATACTTGCAACTGGGTATAGCACAAGTACCGCTCCACAATCCGCCATCTTTACAAAATTGTGTAAATGTTGTATTATCGCTGGATGAGACAATTAGACCACTCTGTTCGTGCTGACCCTCCTGAGGCACTAGAAGAGTTAATCCGGGGCGATAGGCTTGCATTCAGGATACGTAATGCCGCATTGACGCCAGCCTCGAGGAGCAGAATAATTCGAGGGCGTGATGGCCAGTCCCGCTTGCTAGCACCTTGGCTCTCAGAAGCCAGAGCCAGCCTCACACGGTTTGGAGTAAGCGAATTAGCCGGTACGCAAATTGTTCCGGATAGTCCTGCTCATCGTGATTTTCGTCCTGCCAACGTCGTTAATGTGCACTATACTGCCGAAGGCAGTGTCCAAGCCTATTTCGCGCTTGTTGCTGATTCCGAACATGATGAGCTGCTAGAGCTACCAAGACCGCTTTTGGACTACGCAAACGACGTAGGTGGAGTAGAAGCATGTTTAAGCGCCGGGGACACGATTTGCTTTATGGGCGGAGTCGTTACTCACCAATTTGTGTCACTTTCCGCTACGCGCCTTTCGGTCACAAAGGCTTTCGTTGTTTAAGAGGAGCATTTTACCTTCCTAGGCCTTGCCCCGGTAAACTGCATTAGTACATTGGCGCCATAGGGAACATACTACTGCTATGCTAAAACTGTTTGACCCGCGATTTCTAAGCAACCGGCGCGAGCCTAAAGATAAAGCGTCGCACGATTTGCTGGCCAGCGACGAAAATATTCTTGCCGAAAACAGTATTTTTATGAAACAGCGTTTTAGAGAAGTGGCTCAAAAAATCCGCCGCATCAAAGCCTTTAAACGCTAGCCTAGTGTCCTCTAGCTAACCTTTTTGCTGCGCGCCTAGCGCAATATAAAGACAACCAGCTAGTACCAGGATGGTTCCCAGAGCCACAAAGCCCCACAGGCCACTTTTTGCGCTGTCGCCTAGCAGCCAAATACCAATTAGGGTTGGCACTACCGTTTGGAAGCCCACCATGGTGGCATTAACACTGGTGGCCGAGGCTCGTTGCAGGCCAATTGTAAACAAGAATAACCCCAAAACTGCGTATAAAATTAGCACCCAAACCAGGGGATTGGCCACAAGGTGCCAAAAAGGGTCGGGATACACCAAAACTCGGCCTAAAATAGAAGCCGCCCCAAAGGCCACGCCGCTTAGAGCTGCTAGGCTAAAAGTAGCTGCCGCCGATTTGCTGCGCAAGGCCCAGCCGCCAACCAGCAGCGCCGCGATTGGCGACAAAATCATCACCATGCGCAGCGTTTCACTAATCGGCTTGGCGTGGTGCGGCGTGGTGGCTAGGGCCACTAACGCCAGACCGGCTATAACCGCCAACATGGCTGTTAACTTTTGGGCGGTTATTCGTTTATGAAAGAAGGCCCATTCAAACAGGGCCGTAAAAACCACGCTGCTGGCGATTAAAGCCTGCACCAAAAACAACGGCAAACTGTGTGCCGCTAACAGGGTCAGCCCACCGGCCGCCAAGTCCAACAAAGTGCCCAGTAGGTATGGTCCTTTTTTTAGTAACGAGAAGAGCACGGTGCTCTTAAATGAGGTCACCCGGCTGTGCTTGTCGGCACTAACTTTTTGCAGCACCGCCGCCAGCCCATTAAAGATCGCCACCGCCAAGGCAGCCAAAAGCGGCACTGAATAATCCATTGCTTTAGTTTAGCACTAATGTGGCAGGCCCAACGGCCGTGTAGTACCAAGTTGTTTTGGCCAAATCTCAGATTTACTACAAATGTAGTACTTTGGCAGTAATTCTGAAAAAGCCCCAAATGCATCACTAACCGTCCGCTACACACTTATTTGTAGGCCGCTCATGCTTGCTATATCAAAACAGACAGCGCAGAATCAATTGCATGAGTATTTCAAGCCCAGAAGCGCCAGCCGGAGAAGTGCCAACACCCGAGCGGCCAGACATTTTGGCTTATGCTGAGCTGGCCGATGGCTTGATTCAACTTCAGTTTAGCTACGAAGGGAAGATGTACGACACAGCTCTGCCCGGCATGAGCCAAACCGAATCTGTCGATTGGCTGACCGAATTTGGTACCAAAACCCCACGCTGCGCCTGCTGCGACCGCATAATGTTTCCCGGCCAACCACTAGCTGCGGGGCATATTGTGCCCAACGACTCCGGCCTGTCTCATTTAAGTGCTGATTGCAATCACGCACCCGACGACTACGCCGGCATCTTCAATATTGACGGCCAAGTTATTAGCCCCTGGCCCCACCCAGATCTGTAAGCAGCCACCGTGCCGCTTATGCTATAGTGAAGCTATGCACCAGCTTGGTATGCGCCACAAATTTGAGCGCCAACACCCAAAACCAAAACACCCAAAATCCAATTATCTGATATTTCTGGATAAATTAACTTTTGTAGTCGGTGTCATCGGCCCCTTTACCGTTTTGCCGCAGATTTATACCATCTTTAGCACCCATTCGGCGGCCGGTGTCTCGGCCGTCACCTGGGCTCTGATATTTATAGTCACTTTCCCGTGGATTCTGTACGGAGTGGCCCACAAAGAGAAGAGCATCATTGTCAGCTTCACCCTCTGGGAGGTAGTCAACCTGGCGGTCGTGGTTGGCGTTCTAATGTACCGCTAATCACGATTGAGTGAGACCCAATAACATATTATAATATGATTATGACAAACCCTGAACAGGTTAGTGGTGTAGAGCCGTTAGTTATGGATGCTATGAATTGGAATTTGCACAAAGCTGTCAGCATGGCTCGTCAAAGATTAGTCGATAATGCTTGGACTGTGGAGCTGGTTAACATCGATGCTGGCCAAATATGCTTAGAACTTCTTACAGACTGCAATGACCCAAACCGTGCTATGCTCCAAAAATTATATGAACTTTCGCATGTCGATCAGGCTGCATCCTCATCTGTGGTGACGGATGACGCAGGCGGATATATTAGGCGCACCGTTTTGTCAACTGACCATGGTTTTTATTTTGAGGAGTACTACGCCCGTATAACTCAATATGACGGTAGTTTGTGGGAACGCTTTGAAGTCACTTGTTTGGGGGATGGAATCCCGCTGCGTCCAGAACACTCTAAAGCCGCCCAAATACTGTTCGCCACTTGAACACTGGTCACTCTTGACAAACTAGCCCCTATGTCCTATAATCCGAGCATAACAAATCAAAATAAACCAGCTATTAACTAAGCCCAGAAAGATTACAGAACAACATGAGCGATACAATCAGTCACATCGAATCAAACCAGCCAGCACCAAACGATCCCAATACTTTCGGCCCAGCCGACCAAGCCGCCGAAAGCGCTGCTCAAGCTCACGACACCACCGATTGGCGCAATTTTGCCCATCACGACCAGCGTATTGTTGAGGGCCTGCCTGTATATTCACCAATGGACACCACTAAGCCACAGATTGACGCTCCAACCGCTGCCCAAGTTATGGCCGATCAGGCTGCCAAAACGCCACAAACTCAGCCCAACCAACAATCTTAAATAGTTCTTTTAACATTTGCTCTCTTTTGACAGCATTGCTAAACTATATACGTAAGCAATTCAAAGCGAAGGAGGCATTATGGGTATTATTGGATGGATTATTTTAGGAGCAATCGCTGGGTGGTTGGCGTCCAAGATTATGGGAACCGATGCAAAACAGGGCGCATTGGCCAACATTATTGTTGGTATAGTTGGTGCCGCTATTGGCGGTTTTGTCTTTAGGCTGCTTGGCGGCTCCTCGGTAACTGGCTTAAATCTATACAGTTTACTAGTTGCTATTGTTGGCGCCGTTATTTTGCTGTGGTTGTTCCGTCTCATTTCCGGCGGCTCAGGCAGACGAAAAAGATAAGCCTCTAACTCTTAGTCCGTTTTGCGCGTTCGATGGCCGACTGAACCTGTTGCATGGTTGGAGAAACTGCAACTGCAGTGTCGTTGCCCAACGAGGCTACT
>JBDTKG010000090.1:0-5811 GCA_039935435.1 Saccharimonadales bacterium (SeqCode)
ACAACCTGTTTAGCTAGCGGCAAAATCTCCTTAACAGCATCATCGACTCGGTCGGCTCGGCTGTTCACAAAGCCAATCAACAGTGCAATATCTTGGCCCCCAAAACGCTGCTTTAGGCCGGCGGCCAGTGCAGCCAGTTTTTGTTGGTTATGCGAACCATCCAAAATAACCGTTTTATCTCCAATTTTAAATATCTCCATACGAGCTGGCACTATCGTGTGACTGGCGGCGCTCAGCTGGGTGGCGGTCAGTGATGGCAGACCATCTCGCTGCACAACATACTGGCCGGTAGCGGCCGCTAATTGCCAGTCCCGCCAAGCAAATGGTGCTAAATCGGTGCCGTTAGGCAAATCCTCGACAACGCTAAGCGTGGCCTGCCGGCGCCGAACGGCGCGCCTAAAGACCGCCAAAACAGATTCGTCCTGGTTAATGGTAAAAGCCTGGTTGTGGTCTTTGATGATCCCGGCTTTTTGAGCAGCAATTTTCTGGATGGTATCGCCTAAAATGTGCATGTGATCCATGCCGATGTCGGTTAGAACGCAGACTTTGTCGGCTCTATCTATAATGTTTGTGGAGTCACCCAGCCCGCCTAAACCGACCTCGACAACGGCATAATCGACCTTTTCTTTACGAGCAAATACCCAGTAAGCAAAAGCGATCATAAATTCAAAATAGGTTGGTCGACTTTCGATGACGCCTTTCAGATTAATAAACTCCTCAAAATAACGGCAAAAAACTGTTTCTGCCAGAGGTTGCAAGTTTATCTGCACCCGTTCATTAATGGCCTCGATATGGGGCGAAACAGTCAAGCCCACTTTTTGACCAGCCGCCCGCAAATAAGCAGCCGCATAATAGCTAGTTGAGGTTTTGCCAGAGGTGCCGGCCACATGAATAACTTTGAGTTGGTTCTGGGGATTGTCCAAAGCCCGCATTAAGATCGTCATTCTGTCCAAGTTATAGGCCTCTTTTAGGGCGTATGGCGGCGGGAAAACAGTTAATAATAACTTGTTGACGTCGGCTAGGGATTTAACTTGTAACATCTTGTATACATTGTAGACAATAAATTGACAAACAGGTAGAGGCTACCTACTATTGCAGTAAGCATGACCTTATTCATAGTAGTCTTAATGTTTATATTTTTAGCCGGATTAATGGCCTGGTACCTAATATCACACGATAGAGGTGCCAAAGAACCAGTTAGCGGCCTTTGGATTGCGGTTGGTTTTGGGGTTCTGGCGGCAGCAGTGGCTGGCGTGGCCGAAAGTATCATCATCCCCGGTCACTACTTAAGTCATCCATCGTCGGGAACGCCACTCCAGTTACTAGCTGTTGCTATGGCTATCGGAGTCGTCGAAGAGAGCTTTAAATTCATTCCGTTAGCACTTTACCTGTACCATAAATCATTTTTTAATGAACACACCGATGGAATTATATATTTTGCCTTGGCTGGTCTGGGCTTTGGGTTGCCCGAAAATATCCTCTACGCCTTTAGCTTTGGTGCTAAGTCGGGCTTGATGCGGGTTATTATGACGCCGATCTTTCACTCTACAACAACGGCCTTAGTAGGCTACTTCTTAATCCGGGCCAAGCTGGGCCATCGCAAGCCCATCGCCTTGGTCAGCACCGCCTTACTGGCCGCCATCTTCCTACATGGACTCTACGACTTTGGCTTATTGGTAGCTGGTCAAATTCCGCTCTTTGCCCTGCTGTCGGTGATACTGACCGGCGCCTTAACAATCTGCTTCTTTTGGTTGTACAAAAAAGCCACTCAGCAAGATCAAGCGCTTGGCATTAGTAGCCAAGGGGCTAATGATTTTTGTCGGCACTGCGGAACGGCCAACCCCGAGCATAATCTTTATTGCTCACACTGCGGCAAGCATGCTTAAATAGAGGCAGTTCCCTAAAAGAAAGAAACTGTTATGGATTGTCCAAAATGCGGCGAACCGGTCCAAGCCGATACTGAATTCTGCGGCAGCTGTGGCCAAGCCCTAGCTGTTCCAGCGGCACCCCTAGCCCCGACAGCCGTTGCGCCGCCGCTTGCCACACCAACACCAGCTTTGGCACCAGTCAGCCATCCCACTAAAAATAAGGCTGTGGCGGGCTTAATGCTGTCCACGCTAGCCATCCCGGCTTCCATATTGCCGATATTAGGCCTGGTTCTGGGAATTTCAGGCTTGGTTCTGGGCACCATCTCTCGGCAATACGGCAAAAAAGTACTGAGCTTACTGGCCATCATCTTTGGTGGTATTGCTATTGCTCTGTCGCTTGGCGTCTGGGTGCATGCCGCCAATCAATACGACCAATCAAGACAGTCCAAACAATCGGCCGCTCTGAGCAGCGCTATCAGCAACGCTTATGCTAAGATACCTATATAACTAAGGAGTAACATGAAGCGCAGTTTAATTGATAAAATCGTTTCCTCGTCCGGTTTGCTAATTGGCCTCGTGCTCTTGGCAGCATCTGGTGGTATGTTTTACGCTCATAGCTTTATCCACTCGCAGGTTCACGACCAATTAGCGGCCCAAAAGATTAGCTTTCCCCAGGCTAGTAGCCCAGCTTTGGCCTCTCTGCCAGCCCCTGACCGTCAAGCCGTCACTAAATATGCCGGGCAGCCCTTGCTAACTGGCGCTCAAGCCGAAACATTTGCCGATCACTATATTGCCGCGCATCTCAGCGAAATTGGTAACGGCCAGACTTACTCGGAGCTAAGCGCGGCGGCCATGGCGCAGCCCACCAACAGTCAACTAGCTAAGCAAGTTGATACGGTTTTTAAAGGTGAAACGCTGCGTGGCCTACTCCTTAATGCCTACGCTTTCGACAGCATGGCCTCGGTGGCTTACGTTGCCGCTATGGTATCGATGGCAGCTGGAGTTTTGCTGCTCATTCTATCGGCCTTGGGCTTTCGACACGCCAAACTAGCCAAGCGCCGTTAACCGACTTGGGCTAGAATGGCTTTAAACAGGTTCTGGCCTTCGTGTTCTACTCGGTGCCCGGACTGCGTCCAATAAAGTTGACTACCCTTAATAGCCTCATGTAGCCGATAGGCTGTGATTGGTGGGCAAACCATATCGTAACGCCCCTGTACAATGAAAACCGGCATGGTCAGCTGGTGGGCCTTTTGCAAAATGTGCTCTTCTGGCATAAAGCAGCCATTGGCCAGATAATGAATCTCGATGCGAATACCAGCTGGGTCGTAATCATCAAAATCAGTTTTCCGCGGGCCATCATCAAGCGCCACAACGCCTGACTCTAACATATCGTAGGCATAGCCCGATAGTTTTTGTTCTTGGGCGTTCCCGTTTAGGATTTTATCGAAGTGATAGGCGCTGGGATCATGGCGATGTTCTTTTGGTGTCCGTTGCAAATAAGCCTGCCAAACATCTGGATAAAAGTTTTGGAACTGACCTTTATCTATCCAAGCTGTTTCTGACTTCGAACCAGTAAAAATGCCGCCGATGGCCAAGCCAGCAGCACGCTTGGGATGAGCCAAAGCGTAAGCCAGTGCCAAGGTAGAGCCCCAAGAGTTTCCGTGCAGCCAAAACTGGTCCAGACCCAGCTGGTCGGCAATCGTACTAATATCTTCCACTAGTTCGGCTGTTGTGTTGTGCTGCAGCGAGCCACTTGGAGTGCTCTGACCGCTGCCCCGTTGATCAAAAAAAATAACCCGCTGCTTTTGCGGGTCAAAACCAGTTTTATACTTATCTTTGGAGGCGCCGCCCGGGCCACCATGTAAAAAGATAATGACCACTTTGGCTGTCGCTAAGCCCCAATCCTGAACATAAAGTCGGTGGCCGTGGCCTACCTCAATAGTGAGCTCTTGGTTTGTATGTTCGTCTGGTGTCATACTGTGATTATATATGATTCTGGCTAAAAGTGGTTTCGATCACGTGTATCCACAATTGGTAGCCGCGGGCATTGGGATGAAAATTATCGGCTGCAAACAATGTTGGATCGGCCTTAAATGCCGGCCCAGTTGCTTGGGCAATTGGCGCTAAAACTAAATGATTTTGGCTAATTAGTCGGCTGTAGACTTTATTGACTTGCCTGGTTCTAAGACCGGCCAGCCAGTTAATGGGCCACGGAAAGCGTGGTACGGCCGACATCTCGGGACTACCGGTAACCACAATCTTAACTGCTGGATTGCCCTGACGAAGACCATTAATAATGGCTTGTAGTGATTTTTGCAGCGAGCTGCCACTGGTTAGATGGGTAGCGTCATTAGCGCCAACTGCCAAAAGCACCACGTCAGGCCTAAAAGCCAGAGCTTTGGGTAGTTGTTGACTGGCCACATCGGCTGCTCGGGCCCCCGACTGCCCGACATTCATAAACGATACACTGTGGTCTTGGCCCAAATATTGTGCCGTCTGATAGGCATAGCTATGCTGGTAGTCGGTGCCTTGGCCAATCGAAGTACTGTCGCCCATCACTAAATAGCGCAGCTGTGGTCCGGTGCCAAAGTCTTGAACTTGGCGCGGAATGGTCGGGGCCATAACATTTCTGCCATTCAGTTTTATGTAAGCTACCTCAAATAGCACAAACAAGGCCGCTGCAACAGACAGCGCAATGATTACAATCAAGCCTGGTTTTGTCACTTAAGATTCCTGACGTCTAATGGTTAGTGAGCCTAGCAGCAAGGCCACCAAGCAACAACCAGCTACAACTAAAAGATCCCGGCTCAATTGGCCAGTCCAAGCAGTGTGACTAGTAACCTGCTTCATGGCATCTACGGCGTAAGTTAGCGGCATGACATTTGCAAACCACTGTAAACCACGAGCCATGTGGTCACGGCCAATAAACAATCCGCAGGTCAGCAGCTGTGGGAATATAAAAGCTGGCATAAACTGGACTGCCTGGAATTCGCTGGTGGCAAAAGCGCTCAAAAATAAACCCAGTGACATACCCAGCAGGCCAGAGGCCACGGCTCCAATTATAAGCGCCATCGGGCCACCGGCAACAGTCACCCCTAACAGGCCCAACACCACGGCACTAGCTATGGCCGACTGCAGCAAGGCTAGCACCGCAAAAGCCAGGGCGTAGCCTAAAATAAAGTCTAGTTTGGCCATGGGCATAGTCATAAGACGGTCCAAGGTTCCGGCTGAACGCTCCCGCAAAGTAGCAATAGAAGTGACAATAAACATTATGATTAGCGGAAAAATACCTAAAATCATCGGCGCCAACTGATTAAAAATTGCTGGCTCTCCCTGATAAACGTATTTGAGCATTACCAACAAGAGGCTAGGCACCAGCATAATTAAGACTAGTGTCCGCGGGTCGTGCCGTAGTTGCCGCAAAACTCTGCTGGCCGTCGCTAGGGTTTTGTAGCCACTCATCAGCGGTCTCCCACCAAACTCAAAAAGCTTTGTTCGATGGTTGAGCAGCCAGTTTGGCGGCGCAAAGCGGCCGGGCTGTCGTGTGCTATCAAGCGTCCGTCTCTCAGTAGCAGCAAGTCGTCGCAGCGCTCGGCCTCGTCCATAACATGGCTAGAGATAATGATCGTCGTACCGGCCGCTGCCAACTTATGGAACAGCTGCCAGATCTGCTCGCGTAGCACTGGATCGAGGCCTACCGTTGGCTCATCCAAAACCATTAGCTGGGGAGCCGCTAGCATGGCCACGGCCAGCGAGACACGCTGCTTTTGACCACCCGACAAGTGGCTGACCAACTGGCGTGATTGTCGACGCATATCGAGCTGTTGTAACACTTCGGCCAACTTAGCCTTTCGGCGGTTGCGCGGCAAGCCGTACATGCGAGCAAAATAAGTTAAGTTTTCGAGTACAGTTAAGTCGGGGTATACCGAGGTTTCTTGGGTCA
>JBDTKG010000091.1:0-2938 GCA_039935435.1 Saccharimonadales bacterium (SeqCode)
GCCCGCGAAAGCGCTGGCAGTATAACCGTCAAGGTCGACTCAGCCAACAAGTCGGTCAGTATCCACTCCATCGCTTCGCAGCTGGGCGAAAACACCGCCGAAGCTGACGCCAAAGTTAAAGGCGAAGGCGAAATAACTCTCAACTCTCGTTACCTAATGGACGCCCTGGGCGTAATTGGCGACGATGAGGTCACCATTGGCTTTAACGGCAAGCTGGAGGCCTGCGTTCTGAGAGGCGCCAGTAGCGACGGTAAGAGCGCCGACTATACTCACATCATTATGCCCCTTAAGAGCTAGCCCTAGCGCCTCTTAAGCCGTAACAAGGCTATAATAGAACCATGATAACCAACATCAGGCTGCAGCACTTTCGATCTTACGACGACGCCTCGTTTGAGTTCGAAAACACCGTCAATATCATTGTTGGACCCAATGCCAGCGGCAAAACCAATTTGCTGGAGTCGATCTTGATGGTGGCCCAAGGTAACTCCTTCCGGGCTCAGCCAGCCGACATGATAGCCAGCGGCAGGCCGTGGGCCCGCATTGACGCCGACATCCAATCTGTCCATCGCATAGTTAAAATCGAAAACCAACCACCAATAGTTAAAAAGTCCTTTCAGATAGACGGCAAGGATTATCAGCGCTTAGGCAGTCGGCAGCAAATTCCCCTAGTATTATTTGAGCCTAATCACTTGTTAATGTTGTCTGGTTCGCCAGAACGGCGCCGTTTGTTTGCCGACGAGCTAATTGGCCAGATCACCCCGGGCTACGGAACGACGGTTCGAGCCTACCGCCGTAGTTTGGCGCAGCGCAACAAATTATTAAAAAGTGGACAACCAGACGACCAGTTATTTGTCTGGGATTTGCGCCTCAGCCAACTTGGCTCGCAGATGGTAGTCGCCCGCCAAACCCTTAGCCAGCAACTTAATCAGCAGCTAAGCGACGTTTATAGCTCTTTGGTCAAAAAACCCACCAAATTAACCATTGCCTATAGCTATAGCGGTGACCCCGCCAACTACGCATCCCTACTACTCAAGAAGTTAGCCAAAGATCACCAACTAGATCAACAGCGAGGCTTTACTGGCGCCGGCCCGCACCGCGAGGACCTAATCTTTACACTTAATGATCAAGCGCTGTCTAGCACTGCCTCGCGCGGTGAAAATCGCACCGCCCTCCTGGCCCTCAAAATTATCGAACTACAACTTATCGAGTCTGCCCGCCAACAAAAACCACTCCTGCTCTTAGACGACGTCTTCAGCGAGCTCGACGGCTCCCGCCGCAAAACCCTGACCCAACTAATGCGCGATCACCAAACCTTTATCACCACCACCGACGCCGACATCATCGCCACCGACTTCGCCCAACACGCCCACGTAGTACCTATGGGCTAAGTGTTCGAATTCAAGGCCACAGTTCCGTCGGCGTTAATTAGCAGCAACTGGACGTCGTTTATGCCCGAGTATGTAATCGTAGCGTTGTAGGCTTTTGAATCGAGACTAACTACAAAACTGATCACAAACTGATTATTCCCATTACCGGCACCATCATTTTTAATTAGCGTCTGCGAGGTTGATGTATCAAAGTTAACTTCTTGAACTCTTGGGCTAAACTTAAATATGGCCAGTTCTACTTTGGTTGCCTGAGTAGCAGAGATTCCCCTACTAACAAGCCCGGAAATACCAGAAAAGTTTATACCTGAGGCAGTTGGAAACGGAACACTATCACCGGGGTTAAGAGTAAGCTGCTTGGTCTGTTGCTTGACTACCTGGACCAGCCTAGTCACGCTTTGGCCACTTGCACTGACCATTACTAAGTACTGACCCGGTTGCAAATGAGCAGCTGCCGAACCTCGCCCCAAGTAATTAGCCTGATAGCCGCCGCGGCTGATAGAAATTACGGCTTGTTTGTTGGTCGAGGAGACCTTTAATACGCCAGTAGCGGCACGAATTCGAACGTCATTAAAGATGCTATATCCGCAAAACAGCACTACTACCATCAAAACGCCGTATATAGCCAAAACAAGTCGTTTATCGGTAACTGAACGCATATACATACCCTCTTTGTGTTATGTAGTTGCCCAAATCCGTAGGTAAATTGAGCGTAACACTGCTATCAAAGGCAGTTCCTGGGCCGAGGACTACCTGGAAAACGCCTTCCCGTTTTTGCATAATCACAACCGCCTGAGTTAGTTTACTGTTTTTGGTGGGGATGATCGAAGCGACTGCCCAGTCTCCGTTGCTGAAATATTTTGTATCACCGAGATTATAGTCCTTACTGCCGCTCGGCATGGAGCTACTTTGGCTGCCTACACCCAAGGCTTGAGAGGCCGCACCAATTAATGGCTGCGCTTTGGTTAGCCCGATGTACCGTGCGCTGCCAAATAGTACGTAGTGCGTAGCAATTGTCGCTATAACTATTACCCCAACTGCTATTAAAGGTTTCTTATACATATGTAACCATAACCTCAGTATAAAGTATATTCATGTTTATGACCCACTCGATCCCTGCCCGATATAGCGCAGATAAACATTATTAGGACTATCAGACCAAGCACCGGTTAATGGTCCGACCTGGTCGGCCTGTGCTACACCTCCTTGGTGCGCACCGAAAGTATTAATAGATTTACCCTGAATAGACTCGATGATCTCGACGTGTCCAGGGTCTGGCTGAATAAAATCACCAGGCTTAACCTGGCTGAAAGGTATTATTTTAAAGTTTACAGTATCGGCAACCTCGCCATATGTATTCTCGTCCATATCGTTTTTGTACAAATCATACAGCACAATATTTACTAGGCCGCTACAGTCTGTCGCACAACTTGGGCCTATGGTGGGGCATCTGCTATGAAAGGCAGATCCAGAGCTGTGCCAGGCTTGCGAATAGCTCAGGGGGTCGTATTTCAAGGCGTCACAAGCTATAGCGGCGCCACCTGTTGTAGCCA
>JBDTKG010000092.1:0-10482 GCA_039935435.1 Saccharimonadales bacterium (SeqCode)
TAATTGGCCATGCTTGACCTGGTTCAATAACCAGTCGGCTTGAGCCACGGTGCGCGGAAAACCATCTAGAACAAACTCATCCTTGGTGTTGATGACCGAGAAAATCCGGCCTACTAGGCGAATAATCTCTTGGTCGCCCAGTAATTTGCCAGACAGCATGTCTTTGCGCTTTTCGCCGGCAATAAGCATGCGCAGGAACTCACCAGTGGACAGCCAAGGTAGCCCCTGTTCATCGGCCAATTGACGGCCTTGAGTACTTTTACCCGAGCCAGCTACGCCCATAAAAATGATCATTTTAGCTGAGCCTCTCTTTAACCAAAGCTGCGATCCGGCCACCATCGGCCTGTCCAGTAGTTTTGTGCTTAACAGCACCAATAACGGCTCCCAGTTGCTGGCTGCTAGTGGCGGCTTGCTCGGCAATCACTTGGTCGACAATCTGAGCCAACTGGTCGTCACTGAGCTGCTGAGGCAAATAGGCCTCAATAATTAGCTTTTCGGCTAGTTCGGCCTGAGCCTGCTGCTCTGCGCCACCTTTTATGTACATGTCGGCGCTATCCTGACGCTTTTTGGCCTCTTTGCCCAGCACCTCTATGACCTTAGCTTCGTCCAGCCCTTGATCTCGCTTGCCTTCGGCCACGGCCACATATAACAGGGCGCTTTTGAGGCCACGCAAGATGGTTACTTTAGGTTTATCACCGGCCAGCATGGCCGCCTTAATGTCTTGGTCGATTTGAAGGCTTGTGTTCATCTAATTTGATATCGTCCCAGAGTAGAATTGATGAAGGGCTTAGCGTTGGCCTAACTTGATTTTGTTAAGCTTGATAACTTTTCGTTGCTTGCGAATAATGGCTTTGGTACGGCGATCGCGTTTGCTGAGAGGCTTTTCGAAGCGCTGGTTCTGCTTAGCGACGCCCAAAACACCAGATTGCTGCACTTTACGGTTAAAGCGGCGTAGGAGGTTTTCGAGCGATTCCTTGGAATCTTTGCGGGTTACTTGAATCATTGCTGGTTTAGTATACGGTAACAGATACGGATTTGCAAGCCAAAAAGTCTACTTTTTATTGATTGCCGGGTCGTTTTTGGTTAGCCCGTTGTGACTTCAACACTATACTTTGGAGTTCCTTGAAGATTGCGAAGTGTTTATTGGTGTGATAGATTTTGGTGTTACCCTGCTTTTCGGAGATCAAAAAACCGATCTTTTCGAGACGTTTTAATTCGCGCTGGATGTTACCGGCATCTTCTTTAATCAACTTAGCCAAACCACGGACGTGCGTTTTAAAGTCGGGGTACTTGGCATACACCACTATAATCTTGCGTCGCACTCGTGAGGTTATAAATACATCTAACATAAGCTTCTTTATTGTTATTAGAACAACGTAACTAGTAGTATAGCGACTGCTTGGCAGCATTTCAAGCCTGATGTTGGCTGGCCTTAGCCGCGGCATGCTCCTATACTATAAGAACGATGTATTTTTATGAGGTGCTCCCCAGTTCGGGCCAGTTTCACGGCAAGGCTCCCCTCACCTATAGTTATGAGGCTCAGTTAGAAGTGGGCAGCGTGGTGGTAGTGCCGCTTCGCAACCAAGACGTGGTCGGCGTGGTGGTGGGCAGCGTGCCGGCACCCGATTTTAAAACCAAATCAATTGTTAAAGTGGTGTTAACTGAGGTGATTCCCGAGGCCATCCTAAGCACTTTAGACTGGCTACGCCATTACTATCCCGCACCACTGGGAACGCTCGCCCAGCTGATTCTGCCCAGTAGTTTGCTACGCAAGAAAGAGCTGGCCCAAGTTGAAACTCCCGTAGGTAACCCTCAGCCAACGGCCATGCCACCTCTAACTGAGCAGCAAAAAACCGCCCTGACGGAGATTGAACGCTCGCCCAGCCATAGCTTTTTACTACATGGCGACACCGGTAGCGGCAAGACACGGCTATATCTAGAGCTCGCCCAGCAGACTTTAGCGGCCGGCCAATCGGTGCTGCTCCTAACTCCCGAGATTGGCCTCACCCCCCAGCTGGAACAACGAGTTCGCAGTAGCCTGGGGGCACCAGTGGTCATTATGCACTCTAACCTAACGCCAGCTCAGCGGCGGCAGGTCTGGCTGCAGATTATTAAAAGCCAGCAGCCGATGGTGGTGATTGGACCCCGATCGGCTCTGTTTACGCCGCTACGCCAGCTGGGTCTAATCGTGATTGACGAGGCTCACGACGCCGCTTACAAGCAAGACCAGGCGCCCCATTATCAGACAGCCCGAGTGGCGGCGCGGTTAGCTGCGGCCCACCAAGCCAAGCTGGTTCTGGGCACTGCAACCCCCTTAATCAGCGAATATGCCCTGATGGAGGCCAAAAAAGTTCCAATCGTTCGCCTAGAGGGGCATCCGGCCGGTGAAGCCTCGGAAAAGCAGATTACTGTTGTAAATTTGCGAGATAGGCAACAATTTCCGGCTCAACCCCACCTGTCGCAGCCCTTGCTCAAGCAAATCAGGCGAGCCCTAGACGAGCATCAGCAATCGTTAGTCTTCTTAAATCGCCGCGGCACAGCCCGCTTGGTGTTGTGTCAGGCCTGCGGCTGGCAAGCTTTGTGCAGCAACTGCGATCTACCGCTAACCTATCACGGCGATAAGCACCAGCTACGCTGCCATACCTGTGGCATCACCCAGTCCGTGCCCAGCGCCTGCCCAGTCTGCGCCAGCACCGATATCTTATTTAAGAGCATTGGTACTAAATCGCTGGCCGACGAGATCCAGGCCGCCTTTCCAGAGGCCCGCATCAAGCGCTTCGACACCGACAGCCAAAAAAGCGATCGTCTAGAGAACCAGTTTAAAGAGATCGCAGGCGGTGACGTCGACATCTTAGTTGGCACCCAAATCTTGGCGAAAGGCCTCGATTTGCCGAACTTAACAGTAGTAGGCGTGGTGGTTGCCGACACCAGCCTGTATTTTCCGGATTACACAGCCGACGAGCAGACTTTCCAGCTGCTAACGCAGGTCATGGGCCGAGTTGGCCGAGGCCACAAAACCGGTCATATCGTTATTCAAAGCTACAGTCCGGACAGTCCGGCCATCGAGGCCGCCGCCCAGCAAGATTGGCAGGCCTTTTATAAACAACAGCTAGCCGAACGGCGACAATACGACTTCCCGCCCTTCTACCACCTCTTAAAGTTAACTGTCGGCCGAGCCAGCCAGAAGACGGCCGAAATGGCGGCCCAAAAACTGCACGACGAGCTGCGTAAAAGCGGCCTAAAGATCAAGGTCAGTCAACCTGCGCCCAGTTTCTATCAAAAAATTGGTGGTAAGCACCACTGGCAACTAATAGTACGAGCCAAGGACCGCTCTCAGCTAATTGAGGTCATCGAGCGCCTGCCCTCCGGTTGGTCGTTCGACATTGACCCGCTAAATCTGCTCTAACGGCAGACTCATCTGGTATACTAGAGGCCAATGAAGACCTCTACCAATACTAACCCCCAGACCAAGCTTCCAAAAATCGTCAGCAAAGACGACATCATTAGTCTGCCCAACCAACACTTGCGGCAGCGATCGCAAAAAGTCGGCCTCATCACCGACCAAATCAAGCAGCTAGCAGCCGACATGGAAACGGCTGTTCACGATTGGGATGCCAGCCGGCCCCACGAAGTGACCGTAGCGCTGGCCGCTATTCAAATTGACCAGCCTTTGCGAGTAGTCATCGTCCGGGACGACTTTGACGCCAAAGTTCCGGCCCGCTACTCAACACTTATAAACCCCGAGATAACCAAGTTTGAGGGCCCTATGGACAGCGACTTCGAGGGCTGCCTAAGCATTAAATCGGTTTATGGCAAAGTGCCCCGTTACAGCAAGGTACGCGTTAAGGCCTTAGATATCAACGGCAAAGAGATTCGCTACAAGGCGGAGGGCTTCTTGGCCCGAGTTTTGCAACATGAGATCGATCACACTAACGGCATTGTCTTTGTAGACCATATCAAAGACGATTCAGAGGCCTTTTTTGAACTTAATAAAGATGGCAAACTGGAGCCCCTAGACCATGACCAAGACATCAAAAAAAATCGTATTCTTTGGTAATGAGCGCCTAGCCACAGGTGTCCAGACCGATGCGCCGACTTTGCAGGCCCTGATTGCGGCCGGCTACCATGTGGCGGCGGTGGTCTCTAACTTTGAAGTTGGGCAGTCACGTAAAGCTCGCCAATTAGAGATTGCAGAGATTGCCAAAGCCAACCACATCCCCCTGCTGCTGCCGGCAAATCCGGCTGAAATCAAGCCACAATTGCAAGCTTTGAAGGCTGATGTCGGCGTACTGGTAGCCTACGGCAAAATTGTACCTCAATCGGTCATCGACATTTTTCCACAGGGCATTATTAACATACACCCCTCCCTACTGCCAAAACACCGCGGGCCAACACCGCTAGAGAGCGTCATCCTGGATGGCAGCCAGCAAACCGGAGTGTCGATTATGGCTCTTTCCAGCCAAATGGATGCCGGGCCAATCTATGCCCAGCAGACTGTCATGGTTGGCTGGCAAGAAACAAAGCAGCAACTGGCCGACAACCTACTAAATAAAGGTGGTCAAATGCTTTTGGCTGTGCTGCCGGCAATTCTGGAAGGAAAAGCCCAAGCTGGCCCGCAAGACGAGGCTCAAGCTAGCTACGACAGCCTGATCGTTAAGGCCGACGGGATTATTGACTGGCACAAACCGGCAGTTCAACTGGAGCGAGAAGTGCGGGCTTACACCGGCTGGCCTAGAAGCCGGACTACACTGCTCGGCACAGAGGTTATCATCACCCAAGCCCAGGTTAGTGACCAGGCTTTAGGCAGCGGCCAGGTCAAGACAGACAACCAGCAACTGGTTGTCGGCTGCGGTGTCCGATCGCTCGTTATCGATAAGTTGCAGCCAGCCGGCAAGACAGAGATGACGGCTCAGGCCTTTTTAGCTGGCAACAGGCAGCTATAAACAGCTCAGGCTAAGCGGCCAGATTTTGGGGCGGCTGGACCGGAGCGGCAACTGGGGCGGCTGCGGCGGCAGCTACAATCTGAGGAGCGGCCGTTTTAATCTCGGCTTTTAGCTTTTCTAGCTCGTCGGCTACAACCTGCTTGTAGTTGGGAAAGTTACTCTCCAGCCATTTTAGAGCGCCGGCTTCGTCGTTGCTGTCGATAAAAGTCTCGAATTCGGTGAGCTGCTCGTTGGTCATCTGTTGGGCCAAGGTCATACCGACCCGCATCTCTAGGGTTTCATAAATATGGGCCAACATCTTGTTCTTCTCTTCGGGAGGCAAGCTGCCCAGGCCAAGCTCGATTAGTAAATTATCGTCTAATTTAAACATGGTAAATGGTTCTCCTAACTCCTATTGTACATGGCTCGGGGGTTACCTGACAACGTAAATTACCACGATGGCGGCGGCGACAACCGTGGCCGCGAGCACGCTGCGCAGCAGAACAGGCCGATAATCGTAGTTGGATGGATTTTTATAGCCAACATTCGTTGCTAAAGGCTTTGAGCGAGCCTGATTAACAGATACCAATGCTTGTGTTGTAATTGGCTCAACAAACTTTTGGGCGGCGCGGCGAGCCCGCTGTTTTTGAGCCTTTGTGACCACTTTGGCGGGTTTACCAGCCGTCGACTGAAGCTTGTCGTTAGCTGGGGCGGTGGCTGACTCACCCTTGATCTCGTGCCGGTGCTCAAAGTTAGCTTCGACAGGCAAATTCTGAGCGGCGGCTAGCTCGACTGTCTTTTGGATAACATCGGTGTGGCGCTTGCTAAGAATTTGCTTAACAGATTCGGCTCGGTCTAGGCGGCGGTTCGTTAACAGTTGGCGGTCAACATTCTGGTTAAACATTCCTCTCAAAAAGTGGCGCAAAACAGTGGTTTTGCGGTCGCTATCGCCCTGTTCTGGATCAGCAGTATCAGAGATAACTTCGTTAGCCATTAATCCGTTACCATTATATTGTTACTGTACAACGATTAAAGACTGCGCGCAACTGCCTGGCGGCGGAACAACTCTATATGATCACCCTCTTCGACAACAATGCGACTAGTGGTTTTAAGGCTGATACCGCACATGTCGCCTTCGAAGACTTCTTTGGTATCCTGAGGTCCGCGCTTAAGATTAGTCACCTCGACCTCGCCTAGTACTTCTTTGCCGCGCATAACTCTAGCCAAAGCTGGCATCTCCAGCTTGCCTTTGGTGACCTCGCCGCCGCAGATTACCTCTGTTTTAGTGAGCTTGAAGATGCCTTTGACCACCAAACGGCCCAAATCGGTTTCGACAATCTCGGGACTCAGCAACTTGGTGAGCGTTTCTTTAACATCATCGATCAGTTCATAAATGATCTTGTAGAGGCGCAAACTAACGTGATCGCGGGCCGCTTGTTGCTTGATATTAGAGGCCACACTGACGTTAAAGCCATAAATCAGGGATTTGCTGGTGTGAGCCAGCTGCACGTCGCTTTCGCTAATGGCGCCAACGCCGCTTCCCACAATTCGAACGGCTACTTCGTCGGTGTCCAACGTTTTGAGGCTGTCAATAACAGAGGCCAGTGAACCCTGAACGTCGGCTTTAACAATGACGTTCAGTTCCTGCAGATCGTTGCTGCGGTTAATGATGCGCAGTAGCTCGCCGCCGCTCATCTGGTTGTTCTGGCGAGTGGCTTGTTCGGCATGAGTGGCCTCAGACTGGGCACGAGCCACTTTTTCGTCCTTCACCACCGTAAACTCATCGGCAAACTGAGGCAAGTCTTTAAAGCCAGTCATAATAACGGGAGTAGATGGAGTAGCCTGCTTGAGCGGCTGCTTGGCGGTGGTCTCTAAGTTACGAACTTTGGCGTAAACGCTACCGGCCACCACAAAATCACCGGCTTTGAGCGTGCCTTGAGTGACTAGGGCTACAGCCACTGGCCCGCGCCCCTTCTCCATGTGCGCTTCGATGACTAAGCCTTGGCCGGGGCCATCAAAATCGGCCTTAAGCTCTTCGACGTCGGCTACCAAAAGCACCATGTCGAGCAATTTATCGACGTTTTGTTTGGTCTTAGCCGAAACCTCGACCACAACTACATCGCCGCCGTATTCTTCGATCATCAAGTTTTGCTCGGACAGTTGGGACTTAATGCGATTAACATCTGCCCCCTCTTTGTCGATCTTGTTGATAGCCACAATCATCTTGACGCCAGCTTTGCGGGCAAAACGGATGGCCTCCAGAGTTTGAGGCTTAATACCGTCGTCGGCGGCCACCACGATAATAACTAAGTCGGTCAGCTGAGCACCGTGTTCACGCAGAGCCGCAAAGGCTTCGTGACCAGGAGTATCCAAGAAGGTGATGGGACGTTTATTATGCTCGATTTGATAGGCCGAGATGTGCTGGGTGATGCCGCCGGCTTCGCCCTTGACCACCGACGAGCCACGTATGGCATCTAGTAACGAGGTTTTGCCGTGGTCGACGTGACCCATCACAGCCACCACTGGTGGACGCGCCTGGGCTTGGTCGCTTAAGACGTGTTGCTGGCGCTTGATAACTTTTTCGGCAACCGGCTTTTTGACCAGTTCCACCTCAAGCCCCAGCTCGGCCACCACAATTTGAGCGGTGTCAAAATCGATTCGCTCGTTGATGGTGGCCATTACGCCGTTCTTAAACAATTCACCAATCAGGCTGGTAGCCGAAACCATCAACTGGTCAGCCAGAGCGCTAACAGTTACATTGTCTTCTACTTCGATGGTTCGTGCTGCCATATTCGCCCCTGTTTAACTACTTTGCGTCTTTAAGACTTAGAGCAATCTTGCGGTTGTCGGTGTCAATATCCAAAACTTTGAATTTCTTCTTCTCGTTCAGGTGGAAAACTTCTTCGGGGTTGGTGACGTCATCAGCGCTACCCATCTCGGAAACATGTACCAAGGCCTCGACCGACGGGCTAATCTGCACAAAAGCGCCGAAAGGCGTAATGCGAGTAATCTTACCCTCAACGGTGTCGCCCTTCTTGAAAGCTTTAACTTCGTCAAGCCATGGATCCTGCTGCATTTGCTTAAGGCTGAGGCTGAGGCGATCTTTGTCGATAGCGATAATCTTAGCCTGAACGTCTTCGCCTACCTTGAGGTATTTGCGAGGGTCCTCGACCCGCTCCCAAGAAATCTCGGAGATGTGGATCAGACCTTCGATACCGTCGACGTTAACAAAGGCACCAAAGTCGATAACACCAGTAACGACGCCTTTAACTTGGTCGCCAACTTTGAGTTCGGAGAAACGGGCGGCCATGTCGTCCTTAAGGGCGTCTTTTTCGGAGAAGATCAGCTTGTTGTCTTTGCGGCTAACATCGAGGATGCGAACCCGCATCTTCTGGCCAGCCAAGGCGTTAAGCTTTTGCAGAATTTCGTCCTTATCGGCACCACTAACTCGTGGGTAATGACCAGCTGACAGCTGTGACACTGGCAAAAAGCCACGGATACCTTCGAGCTCTACCAAAAGGCCACCACGGTTGGCGTCGTAAGGAGTAATTTCGATAATATCGCCTTTTTCGAAGACTGTCTGCAACTCGTCCCAACCACGGTCTTTTGCAGCTCGGCGCATGCTCAGTAGAGCGTAGCCCTCGTCCATCTCGGGATCGATAACGCTGACGGTTACCTTTTGGCCATCTTCTAGTTTTTGGCCATAGCCAACTTCGCGGCGCATCACCACGCCAATGCCGTTAGGTCCTAGATCGAGCCAAACTTCGTGCTTTTTGACCGAAGTTATAGTGGCCTCGATGACTTCGCCAGTTTTAAGCTGAGGGACATCGTGCTGAGCCAGTAGCTCATCCATAGTGATAGCTGCTTTGGCGGCTGGTTTAGTTGCTGATTGTGTAGATTTAGTGGGCATAAACCCTTTTCCTCCTTTAAATAATAAACACCTGCTGCTGACCATGCGGAAACCTAGCCAGCTAACGAGATTACCCTCAGTATAGCCGTTTCACCTCTGAAAGTAAAGCCACCGGCATGTGCTAAACTATCAGTATGTATATGGCAATTGACGTTGGGGGCACCAAAACGCTGATGGCGCTGTTTGGGGCTGATGGTCAACTGCAAAATCGACTTAAATTCCCTACCCCCAAGGAATACCCGGACTTCCTATCCCAGCTTAGGCAGGAGTGGCAAAAACTAGGGCAGCCCAAGTTGTTGGCCGGTGCGGCCGGTCTACCCAGCGTTCTCAACAGAGCTCAAGGCATATTGGTTAGTTGCGGCAACCTAAACTGGAAAAATCAACCCACCAAAGCGCACCTAGAAGAGATTTTTGGCTGTCCCTTCGTTCTCGAAAATGATGCTAAAGCGGCTGGTCTCAGCGAAGCCATATTTGTCAAAGATGAGTTTAACAAAGTGCTCTATGTGACTCTTGGCACTGGAATTGGCTATTCTTATATCATAAATGATATTATTGACCTGAGTTACCCGGACGTTGGTGGCGCCGGCCTGATGGTGCGATCGGCTGGCGGCCAGACGGTTGCCTGGGAAAGCCTAGCCTCCGGCACAGCCATAGTCCGCGACTATGGTATGCCAGCCAGCGACATTACCGATCCTAAAAGCTGGTTCGATATTGCCCAGAAGCTAAGTATTGGCATCTTGGCTCTCCTGCAAACCGCTTCCCCGCAGGTCATTATTTTTGGCGGCGGCGTCAGCGTTAACTTCGACAAATTTGCGACCCCGTTAGGTCTAATTTTGGACGGAACCTCTAACCACATCAAGCTGCAGCAAGCCCACCAGGCCGAAGATGCCGTGATTTACGGTTGCTACCATTTAGCCCACCAGATGGAGGCAGCCGATGGACAAGCTGCTTAGCAAACTAGCTAAGGACTTTCCGCATATCAAGTTTGTTGCCGGCGAGCTATTCTCGTGGTCGCCCAAAGAGCAAACTGTCATCTATGCCAGCGATGTTAAAGACGAAGGGCATCCGGTCTGGTCGCTGTTGCATGAGGTTGGCCATGGCCTCTTAAAGCATCACTCCTACAGCACCGACTTCGAACTAGTCAAATTAGAAGCCGCCGCGTGGCAGCGAGCCACCCAGTTGGCCAGCCACTACAGTTACCAGATCGATGGTGAGCACATCCAAGACTGCCTAGACACCTACCGCGACTGGCTGCACCAACGCAGCACTTGCCCGACCTGTCTAACGACCAGTTTACAGAGAGATATGACCACTTACTGCTGTTATAATTGCAACGCTGAGTGGCGGGTAACCCGGGCCAAAATCTGCCGCCCATATAGGCGACTGCAGCCAGCTTCTAGCTAAAGGCTCCGGGCTGCTGGCTCTAAACTAAAATAACCTCGGCCTTCACCGAAGTAAAACTAGCGAGGTTATTTTAGAGTTCCGGAGCCTATTTAGGCAACGGTTTTTTTGCTACGGCGGCTAATACGGCCACCTTTAGCGCCGGCAATCCGAGCTAGCTCGCGGTTTGCGTAGAAACCACCAGTTTTGCCTTTTTTGCCGCCCATAGCACCAATTTTTGCATAAAAATCGGCACCGTACTTGGTCTTG
>JBDTKG010000093.1:0-7615 GCA_039935435.1 Saccharimonadales bacterium (SeqCode)
CCAGCTCGCCGCAGCGACCAATCGTTTTTAGAGGATCTTGCTGATGCGCAGAGACTCCATGCCCTAACTATAAAATCCGTATTCCAAGCCATTATTGACAAAAAACTAGCTATCATGAGCGAGGTTCCCGACAGTAGCTCACTTAGCCTCACCCGGAGGTCAATCGTAGCTCATTCTATGGGCGGTTTAAGTGCCACTTTATACGCCCGCGCCGAAACGGGCAGTACCGAGAGTATTTTACACAAGGCTTCCTGCGGTTTTGGACATCCCAACTTAGCAGAACTGGCCGCCAGCGTGCCGAAAGGTGCATTTGCTGGTTTGAGGCACGAATTAATACCAAGCTTGCTCCGTGGAGACATTGCCCTAACCAAAGAAAATGGCCGGCAAATGCTGGACTACTTCCGTCATCGACAAGCACTGGCCGAAGGCCTTTCTTGCCTAAGGGTAAATGTCTGTGAGGATACTCAGCGCTTAATGGATAGAGGTGTCCAGGTCGATTATGAAGCTTATGCTCACGACATACTGGTTCGCCCCGATCCAGGAACCGCCCAATTTGTGCACACTCACCGAATCATGCCACAAGCCGGGCACTTGGCGCCAATCCATAAGTCCCGTCCAGTGGCCCGCGGCTCCGCCAAGACCATGCTAGCCCTCTAGAGTTTGGCTTTTAAATCTTCAATGATGTCGCGCAGTTCAGCGGCTTTTTCGAATTCTAGGTTGGCGCTGGCCAGGTCCATTTGCGAGGTTAGATCGCGGATAATGGTGCCGTATTCGTCCTTGGGAATCTTTTTGAGGTCTAGCTTGACGCGCTTGGCCTCTTCTGGCAAATCGGGGCGCATGCCCTTTTCGACAGCCTTATTAATGCCGGTAGGCGTGATGTGATTCTTAGTATTGTAGGCGGTTTGGATCTTGCGGCGCCGCGTTGTCTCGTCCAGAGTACGTTGCATGCTGCCCGTTGCATGATCGGCGTACATAATTACCCGGCCTTCCACGTGGCGAGCGGCTCGGCCGACAGTCTGAATCAAGGCCTGCTGACTACGCAAAAAGCCTTCTTTGTCAGCATCCAGTATGGCTACCAGACTAACCTCCGGCAAGTCCAAACCCTCGCGCAGCAAGTTAATGCCTACCACCACGTCGTATGTACCGAGGCGCAGGTCTCGCAAAATATCGGTGCGCTCCAGCGTATCGATGTCGCTGTGCAGATATGTCACCTTGATGCCGACTTCCTTAAGATAATCAGTTAGTTCCTCGGACATGCGCTTGGTTAGGGTCGTTACTAGTACCCGTTGATGTTTTTTGACGGTAGCCCGAATTTCGGCAATCAAGTCGTCAATTTGACCCTCGATGGGCCGCACCTCGATAGGCGGATCCAGCAGACCAGTCGGCCGAATCACCTGCTGAGCAGGCTTAGGGCTACGGCTTAGCTCGTATTCGGCCGGAGTGGCGCTAACATAAACTACTTGGTTAACATGATGTTGAAACTCGCTAAAGGTCAGAGGCCGGTTGTCCAGAGCGCTGGGCAGCCGAAAACCATGTTCTACCAACACCTCTTTACGGGCCCGGTCACCGTTGTACATGGCCCGCAGCTGCGGCATGGTCATATGAGACTCATCTATAAACATCAGCGAATCATCTGGGAAGTAGTCCAAAAGAGTGGCCGGCTGTTCGCCTGGCTCGCGGTTCGTCAAGTAACGGCTATAGTTCTCGATGCCTTTCACGAAACCGGTTTCCGCTAGCATTTCCAGATCAAAACGGGTTCGCTGCTCCAGGCGTTGGGCTTCTAGCAGTAAGCCGTGTTTCTTAAAGTAGGCCAGTCGATCGGCCAATTCGGTTTCGATATGTCCGAGAGCTCCCTTCAACTTATCGTACGGCGTAACGTAGTGACTGCTAGGAAAGATTTTTAGTTTGCTTAGTTTGGCCAAGACTTCGCCGGTCAGCGGGTCAATCTTGGTTATGCCGTCAATGATATCGCCAAAAAAGTCGATGCGGTAAGCTAATTCTTCGCCGGCTGGGAAAACGTCGACAACGTCGCCTCGGACTCTAAAGATACCGCGGTGAAAATCGATATCGTTGCGCTGGTATTGGATGTCGGTCAGGTGACGCAGAAGCTTATCGCGTTGAAAGCGCTCGCCTTTGGATAAGTTAACGGCCAGTCCATCGTAGTCTTCCACCGAGCCGATGCCGTAAATACAGCTAACACTGGCCACAATAATGACGTCTTTACGGCTTAGCAGCGCGTCGGTGGCGGCGTGACGCAAGCGGTCGATTTCTTCGTTAATCTGGCTGTCCTTCTCGATGTAAGTGTCGCTGCGCGGAATATAGGCCTCCGGTTGGTAGTAATCGAAGTAGCTCACAAAGTAATGAACGGCGTTATCGGGAAAATAGTTGCGGAACTCGTTATAAAGTTGTGCCGCCAACGTCTTGTTGTGGCTCAGTACCAACGTCGGTTTTTGAATATTATCGATCACTGAAGCCATCGAAAAGGTTTTGCCGGAGCCGGTTACGCCCAGCAAGGTCTGCTCTTTGAGGCCCTTGCCAACGCCCTGACTCAACTGAGCAATGGCCGCTGGCTGGTCGCCAAGCGGTTGATATGGTGCAACCAGCCTAAATTTAGTCATCTAGTTATTGTAACAAACAATTTAACCAGTGTGCGAACGGCCTATCGGCTTATTGGGCTCATCGCTGTCTAAATACCAATGAGCCAGCTCGTCCTTAATATCAATATCAGCGTATTCTTTGTCGAGGGCGGCCACAACCTTGTCGACTAAGCGCTTGGGGTCGTCATCAAATATAAAAAGCTTACGGTGCCCCACCTCTAGCTTGTCTAGTATTGTGGTAACAAAATCGGCCAGGCCATCACTGCCAGTTAAAATGCCGCAAACCCGGCGGGCTTCGATAGCCGTGCTAAGCTCGTGCAAACTGCCAGTCCGGCCGCCAATAGTAATAACGGCGTCGCTAGATTGCACTAAATAGACGTCGCGGCCCAGGTAATGCATGCCCGTGTAATTAACAAAGTCGTAAACACCAATTGGGAGCCGGTATTTGTGCAAGTGTTCTCGGATGTTGACGGCCGGCGAAAAACCAATGCTAGTGCCACCGGCCTGGTGAGCCGCTTTTGCGGCATAATATGGCAAGCCAACCGTGGCTCCGGTTGTCAGCACGTGTCCTTGGCGAGCAATTTCCTGCCCAACTGCAGCTGCCAATACTTTATCCTCAGCCACGGTTCGGCCACCAGCAGCCCCGGACACGCAAATGGAGTAGTTCATGCCTTGAGCTTTTCGGGAGCGATCATATTGTTATCAAGTTGCTGTAAAACTTGGGTTTCTAGGTTCTTTTGGCCCATATAGCGGACAAATATCTCATTCCATAGACTGTCTCGGAAGTGATAAATGGCGCGCTTGGCATAAGGTGCTTGGTTAACATAACTAGCCGCCACGTCCAGCAAGTTGAGCGTTACTGGCCGGCCAGCGTGCATAACGCCTACATAATCTAGATCACGCCAAAAGCCTAGTTCAGGATCAACCTCGAACAGCAGATCCTCGGCCTTGCGCCAGTGTAGATCCTCGGGTTGAACATGAGGCTCAAAAATCTCGGGATGATACTCGTCCTCCAATTTGCCAAAGTAGCGCTGGATGACCCGCCAATGGATAGTCTGGCCAGCCATAACGGCCGCTGCAGGCGGATCGGCAATCAGGGTGTTAGCCAGAATCTCGCCAAAATTAGGCTGCACCTGTTTGAGCTTGAAAAATGCCGAGTAAAGCCGAATTTCGTTAAGATAATGAAACAAGAGCGGCAACGTAAAGATAGCAATTCCCTTGAGCCCAGCACTAGGCTTAACGGGCAGCATCAAAATTACGCCCAGCTCCTTGAGGTGAGTTATATTGTGCCGCTTGTGGCGAATAAACGGCTCGGCAATTGCACCCCAGCGGTCCATAGGCATTTCGACAATCTCAATTTGACGAGTCTCAAAGTCGGTTGGCTTGAGCTTCTTATACGTGGCGTCAAAAGCATTGAGCCACTTGGGATCTTCGGCAAAACGCAGCGCACCGTAGATTTCGCCAATATTTTCGCGTTTCAGCATCGAATCGACCGATCGGTAACCAAGGTGTTTCATAATGGCCTTGGGCGGCATCTTTTTAAGCATAGCTTTGGCTACACTATGCTTCAGCACCCAGCACGACTTATTAGTCTTAACATCTTCCCAAGCCTTGCGCATTAGGGGCATCAGCGCCATAGCATCGCCTGGATCTTTGCCACCGATCTGTTTTACCAAGTGCTCGTCTTGTTTCTCTATAAGGTTTAGCAGGCCAAAATATAGCTCTTTACCAGTAGTATCGTCCGGATCAAGCCCCAGCTCTTGGGTCTTGAGGCGAACTTTGCCCATGATTTCGGCCGTCAAGCGAATATCAACGCTGGGCGCACCACTATCGGCCTCCAACTGCTGCAAAGCCAAAGCAAACATCGGCTCAGTAGCACCCAACAATTCTGACAGCATCTTTGACATCCTATTAACAGATTAGCACAGAGCCGCAGACGGGTAAAGCTTATGGTTGCCAAATAGCTCTAATTGTAGTATGCTTGCCTCAATGAGTTTGATGCAATTTGATCTTGGCGGCTACATGGAGCCGTTGGAACAACTGGTTTTACAGCCCCGTAGCCTACCAGTGGCGGAGCTAAGTTTAGTTACTACCTTAGAGGTTCCTGCCCAGGATGTTGTAGAGCCAGTTTTAGCTGTTCCTGGCAGCCTGGAGAGTCTTTTCTTAGCTGACCCTACCTGGCAGTCAGTCATTGACGAGTCATTAGCCGAAAGACACAAAGCCAATCACCTTAGTGACTGGAGAGCCGAAAAAGCTCCTGTTATAGGCGGCATGATATTGCTTTGCGAACAACAAGCTTCGGCTCGCCGAGCTGCCGCGTCCGTTTTAGCCTACGCCTGGCACACCGATCGCCGAGACGGTCAACACGCCCGTCGCTCGGTTAAACTATTAGAAAAAATGATTGAGGAAGTTCCAGGCGCTGCCGAGCATCCTCAAGTCAAGGAGCTACTAAGCTTAGAGATGTCAGCTGTTGGCGGTCGCAAAGACGAACAAGCCGACAAAGCCCTGACTGATGCCGTTAATGAAGCTTTGCTAGAACGTGCCCTCGAAGCCGGCGACATGGCAGCGGTTAGCATATTGAGCGCAACCGACTTGACTACCCGCCAATCACGTAACCCGCGCATGGAACGACTTCGTCAATTTGGCCGACGACATAATGTTAGCGTCGGCGCCAAGTCGCTTGGCAAGGCCAAGACCGCAATGCTAGCTGTGGGCCAAGGAGCCATGGTGCTGGGCAAAACCGCAGGCCACCTTAACCGCTTCGGCCTTGGCTTGATTGCTGCTAGCAATGCTCCCAGCTGGGGCGCTATCCCCCAGATGGGCCGACACATTAAACAGCAAATTGCTGCCCAGCAGCCAGTCCAAGACTGGATAAAAGCGGCGCCTAACGAACGAACCAAGTTTATGCGACTTATGGATGAAGAGGGCGAGCCACTACCGGCATCGATTGCAGCTTAGCTCGCTTAGTCAATATACCGGCTTTAGCGCCAATCTGCTCTACCACACTGGTGGAGTTGGCACTGGCAAACAGCAAAGCTCTTTCCATAGACTGACCGTCGATTAAAGAGGCCGTAAAACCGCTACTAAAAGCATCACCAGCGCCGGTACGATCGATGACCGGAACATTCTGATACATGCCGGCGTGGTAAACCTGCTGGCCGTCGCTGGCCACCGAGCCTTGTGGACCATCGGTAATAATGGTTAGCGGCACCTGGGTGGCGGCCTGTCGGATGAGCTGCAAACTGGTATCACCGCTAAACAACATTTGTGCCTCCTGTTTGTTAACGCTCAGCAATGTAATGAGCGGCAATAAAGCCTTAAAATCTTTACTACGCCTTAACTCGTCTTTACCCGGATTAATGGCCACCTTAATGTGGTGACGATGGGCGTATCTCAAAATCATGGTTAGAGAGGCAAAGTCACCGGCCAACGAACTAATGTAGTACCAGTCAGCTTTGTGAGCGGCTAGTTGGCGAGCCCTCAAGTTATAGATTTCGGAGGCACCGCGGTAGGTTAGAATGGTCCGCTCGCCGCTAGGAGCCAACAATAGCACCGAGTAGCCGGTTGACTGCTTGTCGTCCAGACTGACCTCTTTCGTAGCTACGCCGTCGCGGTGCAAAGCCTCCATGACAGCACGGCCAGCCACGTCGCGGCCAATCCGACCTAAAAAGCTACTGCGGAAGCCGTGACGGGCAAAGGTATCAGCGGCGTTAGAAGCGCCACCGCCGGTGCTAAAAGTTACTTGCTCGACATCGTTTTTACTGCCTGGAACGAACTGCTCCATAAAGCCACCGACCGTATTGTGAGGCGAAAAGATGCTGCCCTGCAAAAAGACATCCTGAACGGCGGCGCCTATGGCCAAAACTCGCGGTTTACCCATAGCTATAGGTCCTGGCTGCCGGAAACAAAATCATCGAATTGTTGATCTTGGCTCAGTTCACCATTGGTAGCTTGCTGAGCAAACTGCAGTTGGTTAATAAAAAGTTGTTGCGGCCCTCTCACATCGGCCGTGTTCTTAGCCCAAGCCTTCAAAACGGGGTCCTGCAAAGCTCTCGAAAACGAAAAAGTCAGACCCCAAGGATATTGTTGGTCCTTTTTTATGGCATTCAAATTCATAAAGGCGTCGCTGGGCGTTTGACCACCCGATAAAAAGACGACTCCTCCCAAATCTGCCGGAACATGCTGCCGCAGAACCTGCCCGGTCCGATTAGCCACATCTTGATGATCAATTGTAGCGCCCGAATCCTTGCCCGGCAAAACCATGCTAGTTTTCAAAATAACCCCTGGCAAGTGAACCTTATAGTGCCGCAGCAGGTCAAACAGCAGGTCCAAGGTGCGAGCCATGACCTCCTGGCAGCGCTCAATGCTATGCTTGCCGTCAAATAAGACCTCTGGTTCGACCATTGGCACTATGTCGTTGTCCTGGCAAATCCGGGCGTAGCGGGCCAGCACAAAAGCATTGGCGTCGATATCGGCGTCGGTGGGCGTCTTGTCGCTAGCATCATCGTCGCTAATGGTGATAACGGCTCGCCATTTGGCAAATCGAGCCCCGGCCTGAGCGTACTTAACCATCCGTTCCGGCAAGCCGTCCAGGCCTTTGGTTAATTTCTCACCCGCAAAACCTGGTAAATCTACCAAGCCCTCGTCGACCTTAATACCTGGTAAAATGCCCTGTTGCTTCAGGAAGTCCCTAAAATTAACTGCCAGATCGTTTTTTTGCCAAAATGTCTCGTCATAAAAAATGACCCCACTTAAGATATTGGCGGCATCTGGAGCGGTCAGCAAAATTTGGCGATATTGGCGGCGGCTTTCTTCGGTGCACTCCACACCAACGGCATCAAAGCGTTTTTGACAGGTGTTGTTACTTTCATCGGCAGCCAGCAAACCCTTACCACCGGCCACCATTTGTTTAGCGGTTTCTTCTAATAATTTAGTATTCATCGGCTTTCCTTATGAGTATTTAATGATTGGCTTAATTCGTGGCAAACTAGAGCGATGTGCTGGCCTGTTAAGCCAAA
>JBDTKG010000094.1:0-7436 GCA_039935435.1 Saccharimonadales bacterium (SeqCode)
GAATTATTATGTACAGCGACATTTTTATCATCTTTAACCCCGTTAGTACCGGCGGTCACGCCGAGGCTAAAGCTGGACGACTGGCCGAACGGTTGCGCAAACGAGGCCTAACCAGCCTTCATGTCCAGGGCACCGACTATCCGGGTCACGCCGAGGCCTTAGCCTACCAAGACTGCCTGGCTTCTAACCGGCCCTTGATAGTTTCGGTCAGTGGCGATGGTGGTTACAACGAGGTTGTTAACGGCGTCATGCGGGCTAAGAACGAAGATGCCTCGCGCCAGCCAGTTTGCGCTATTCTGCCAGCCGGCAACGCCAACGATCATCGTCGCAGCGTTCGCAAACGGCCACTGACCTGGGCTATTACCCACGCCCAATCAGAGCCAATGGACTTACTAAAGTTGACCGTCAAAAAGGATAGTTATAAGCAGGTTCGCTATGCTCACTCCTATATTGGCGCCGGCTTTACCAGCCATGCCGCCGCCCAGCTCAAAGACGAATCGCTGAGCGCCTTTAAAGAGATTGCTATTGTGGCCCGGGCCATCTTTAGCTTCCATCCGGTAGCCATCAGTACCATCGACGGCAAAACTCGCAGCTACGACAGCCTGATTTTTGCCAACATTCACCACATGTCTAAATTTATGCGGCTTGGCGATAAAGCCGACATTAACAACGGCAGTTTTCGGCTGTCAGTCTTGCCTCACCGAAGTGACTTTTGGTTGCTAAGAATATTTTTGAATTTTTGGCTATTTGTATTTGGTCTCAAAAAGTTGCCTCAACAAACCAGCTACCAATTTAGCGTTCCCCGCTCGGAGTCGATTCACTTAGACGGCGAGTTATTCCAGCTACCGGGTGGCGCCACCGTTGATGTCACTATGGCCCCGGCCAGCTTACCAGTTATCCGTTAAAAACTACTTAACGAACAAATTACCAACGATAATTACCAGTACCAAAACGAACAAAATTCCGTCCTCAAATAGCAAAGCGGTGGTCATGGGCAACCTAAACAGGCCACCGAGCCAGGTGTTTTTAGCACTTGGCCCCTTGTGCATCAAGTTGTTAGCCATGCTAGCCAGTCCGATACCGGCCGCCAGCAAAACTATGACCTGGCGAATACCTGGAGCTACGTCGAGCACAAAAAAAACTGCTAACAGAACTTCAGCCACAGGATAGGCCAAACCATACCAACTATAGCGCCGAGCCAACGCGTTGTAACGCGGAAAAACATCCAAAAACGATTCGTAGCTAATCATCTTAAAGCCGCCAAAAATTAGCAGTGTGCAGGCCACGTACCAGCGCAACCAATCCAGCCACCGAAAGCTAATTAGGGTACTCATGAGGGTAGCCGCCAGGAACATAAAAATCAGCACCGCCCAAAACTTGTGGTATTCGCGCTTGCTGCTTTCGGCCTGAATTATTTTTTTGGGCATTTGCGTATTTTCTCCTCAGGCCTATTTTACTCCTGCCGCGGCTGGCTGGCTAGCGTACAATGTAACTATGACAGGAGACAATGCCGGTGTGCCACTGGCCGAACAACTGCGACCAACCTCGCTCGCTGAGGTGGTCGGCCACAAATCACTTTTAGCGGATGGTCAACTTTTGCAGCAAATTATTGCCGGCAATCAGCTGGTCAGCCTAATTTTATGGGGGCCACCCGGCAGTGGCAAAACTACCCTGGCCCGCTTAGTCGCCAATCAGGCGGCGGCCGACTTTATCGAGATATCAGCCGTTACGTCCGGCTTACCGGAGGTCAAAAATATCATCAAGCGGGCCGAGGCCAATCAACGGTTACGCATGCCGACAGTACTATTTGTGGACGAAATCCACCGTTTTAACAAAGCCCAACAGGATGCTTTTTTACCTCATGTCGAGAGCGGCCTTTTAACGCTAATCGGCGCCACTACCGAGAACCCCAGTTTCGAAGTCATCACGCCCCTGCTATCGCGCAGCCGCGTACTGGTGCTGGAGGCCTTAACCAAAGCCGACATTCTGGCTATTTTGCAACGCGCCATTAAGCGCCTCAAGGTCAGTAAACAGCTAGATAAGCAGGGCTTGGACTATCTGGCGGAGCTAGCGGCTGGGGACGCTCGGGTAGCTCTTGGTAACCTCGAGTTAGCTCTAAACATGGCTGGCGGCAGCAAGTTAACGATTGAGCTGGTAAAAAACGCCGCCCAGCGTAAATTGCCCGGTTACGACAAAAATGGCGACCAACACTACCAGCAAATAAGTGCCTTTATTAAGAGTTTGCGGGCCAGTGACGCCGACGCCAGCCTATACTACCTAGCTCGGATTTTGGGCGGCGGCGAAGATCCCAAATTTGTGGCTCGGCGAATGGTGGTCTTTGCTTCGGAAGACGTCGGCTTGGCCGCTAGCGCCGCCCTCAACCTAGCTGTAAGCACTTTTTTGGCCGTCGAACGCCTGGGTATGCCAGAATGCCAGTACAACTTGTACCACTGCGCCTTAGTTTTGGCCAAAACAGCTAAATCGCGCTCCGTGACAAGCGCTATGAATAAGGCCCAGGCGGCGGCCGAGCAGTTCGCCGAAGAACCAGTTCCCCTCCATTTGCGCAACGCCACCAGCCAACTCGATAAAGATCGCGGCTACGGCAAAAACTACCAGTGGAAAGACGGCTTTAAACACCCCGCTGGCAACTTGCCAGAAGCTCTTAAAGACCTTAAGATTTTCGAGGACTAGCTTGTTCGACCCAGGTGCGGGCATTTTGGAACATTCGTAGCCAGGGTCCTTGGGCTGCCCAATCGGCAGGATGCCAAGAATATTGTTGAGTCAAAAAGGCTCGTTCGGGATGCGGCATCATAATGGTGGCTCGGCCATCTACGCTGGTTAAGGCTGTAATGCCCTGCGGCGATCCGTTCGGGTTGGCTGGGTAGACCTCGCTAATCTGACCTCTGCTATCAATATACCGGGCACAAATTTGATGACCATCCTCGGCTTGTTGCAAATTTGCAGAACTGCTAAAAACGGCTCGCCCTTCGCCGTGAGCCACTGGTACAGGCATTTGGCTACCGGCCATCCCCTTAAAGAAGATGGAGGCTGACTCAACAATCTGCACCATCGCCAAACGGGCTTCAAATTGCTCTGATAAGTTACGCTCAAAGCTAGGCCAGTTTTGGGCGCCTGGAATTAGCTCTTTAAGAGCCGACAGCATTTGGCAGCCGTTACAAACTCCCAGAGTAAAGCTATCCGAGCGATTAAAAAACTTGCTAAACATGGTTTTTAGCTTGGGGTTAAACAAAATAGATTTAGCCCAACCTTCGCCGGCACCCAAAACATCTCCATAGGAGAAGCCGCCGCAGGCCACCAGGCCAACAAAATCATCCAGATTAACTGTGCCATCCATCAAGTCGTTTAAATGAACGTCGATGGCCGCAAAGCCGGCCTTATGGAAGGCCGCCGCCATTTCTACCTGACCATTAACACCCTGTTCGCGAAAGATTGCCACCCTGGGGCGCGGGCTATTTTCGAAGTCTTGCACTGGAGTTGACGGGTCATAGCTCAGTTTGGCAAACAGCCCCATGTCGGCATCATCGTCGATGGCGCCGTATTCCTGTTGGCTGGTTTGCAGATTATCGCGCAATGACTGAATGCGGTAGCTTGTCTCGGCCCACCACTTTTGCAATTGCGACCGGCTATTTTTGTACAGCAGCTGCCGGCCATTCATAATGGTGATCTGCTGCCTTTTAGCGGGCTGGGCTAGCTGGTGTACGATGTCGCCTAAACTGGCTTGCAATTCTTTTGTTACTGCTTGGCAGTCGGCTTGAGCTACCTGTATGACGGCTCCTAGCTCCTCGTTAAATAGTTTGCCTAGCGGCTGGCCAGGCAAAGACGCTAGGTCTACGTCCAAACCGCAGCGGCCTGCAAATGCCATCTCTAACAGTGTTGTTAGCAGCCCGCCGTCGGAGCGGTCGTGATAGGCTAACAGTTTGCCCGCCTTATTAAGCTTCTGGATGATCTTAAAGAATTTGGCCAGCAACTTGGCCTCGATGTCGGGACTTTGGTTGCCAATCTGGTTATAAACTTGAGCTAAGGCCGAACCGCCCAAACGGTTGTGGCCTTGGCCTAGATCGATTAGGAGTAACTGGCTGGCCACCGGCTGGATTTGAGGCGTTAAAGTTTGCTCCACGGCCAAGACTGGACTAAAAGCCGTCACCAATAACGAAACCGGTGATGTTACCGATTGCTCATCGGGGTCTGCCCATTTGGTACGCATACTCAGCGAATCTTTGCCTACCGGAATAGTTAGGCCTAGCTGCGGGCAGAAGTCCATACCGACTGCCTTAACGGCTTCGAATAGACGCTGGTCCTCTTGCCCGTGGCCGCTGGCCGCCATCCAGTTAGCTGATAATTTGATATCGCTTAGTTTACTAATCGGAGCGGCGGCAATATTGGTGATGGCCTCCGCAACAGCCACCCGGGCCGATGCGGCGGCATCAATTAAAGCCAATGGTGCCCGCTCGCCAATAGCCACGGCCTCGCCGCTAGGGCTGCCAAATGACGATGAAGTAACGGCTACGTCGCTAACCGGCACCTGCCAAGGGCCGACCATTTGGTCGCGGGCTGTTAAGCCGCCCACCGTCCGGTCGCCAATCGTAATTAAAAACTGCTTACTGCCCACCGATGGCAGGTGTAGAACTCGTTGTATGGCCTCATCTAAAACTATCGACTCGGTTTTTAATGGCTTTTTAATTGTGTGCGCGGATTTAACCTGTTTGACCATTTTGGGTGGCTTGCCAAACAGAACCGACATTGGAATATCGACTGGACGGTTAGACAGCAGGCTGTCGTTAATAATTAGTTGCTCCTCCTTTGTAGACTGGCCAACCACCGCAAACGGGCAGCGCTCCCGTTGGCAAAGTGCCGTAAAGCTCGCCAAATCGGTCTTGTTAATGCCCAAAACGTAGCGTTCTTGCGACTCGTTAGACCAAATTTGCATAGGCGACATAGCCGGATCATCATTAGGAATTTGCCTCAACTCAAAAATGGCCCCGCGCCCCGAATCGTGGACCAGTTCTGGCAGAGCGTTAGATAAACCGCCTGCACCGACGTCGTGTATAGAAATAATCGGGTTCTTATCGCCGCGCTGCCAACAGGCGTTAATTACCTCTTGGGCTCGGCGCTGCATTTCGGCATTGGCTCTTTGAACCGAGGCAAAATCGAGTTTAGCATCGCTAGCTCCGGCCTGCACACTAGAAGCAGCACCGCCGCCCAAACCAATTAACATTGCCGGCCCGCCTAGCACAATTAGCTGGGCACCAACCGGCAAACGATTTTTCTCAACCTGTTCGGTTCTGATATTACCCAGGCCACCAGCTAACATAATTGGTTTGTGATAGCCCCAGCGCTCGCCGTCTACCGTCTGCTCAAAACTACGAAAGTAGCCAGCTAAGTTGGGCCGCCCAAATTCATTAGCAAACGAAGCGCCGCCAATTGGAGCCTGTAACATGATGTCTAAAGCCGAAGCGATATGACCAGGCTTGGAAGGCTGGCTTTCCCATGGTTGAGCTGCCCCTGGTATGTTTAAGTTTGAAACGCTTAGGCCACTCAAGCCCAGTTTAGAACGACCGCCCCGGCCAGTTGCGGCTTCGTCGCGGATTTCTCCGCCTATACCAGTGGCCGCACCCGGGAACGGGGCTATGGCCGTTGGATGGTTATGAGTTTCGACCTTGATTACTATGTTCACGTCTGCTTCGTGCCTCTGATATTGATGATCTTGATCCGGGTAAAAAAAGTTGGCCTTTGGCCCCTTCAAAACGGCTGCGTTGTCCGAATAAGCCGACAGCACATCCTGATGATTTTGCTGATAGGTGTTTCGAATCATGCCGAATAGGCTTTTAGGCTGCTTTTGGCCGTCAATTATCCAATCGGCATTAAAAATTTTATGGCGGCAATGCTCACTGTTAACCTGCGCAAACATCATCAGTTCCACGTCGGTCGGATTGCGGCCCAACTGCTTATAGGTCTGGTACAGATAATCAACTTCGTCATCAGCCAGGGCAAAGCCGTTCTGCTGATTGGCAGCCTGCAGACTAGCCTTTCCGGCCTTTAAAATATCGACTGTCTGGTGAGCAGCTGGTTGGCTTCTATCAAATATCTGGCTGGCAGCGGCTATACTTGGCAAAACTTGCTCCGTCATGCGATCGTGCAGCAAGTCCTCGATGTCCTCGATTTTAGCGTCGCTATTTGACGTAAATTCAATGTAGTAAGAGGTGCCTCGTTCCACCCGTTTGACCGCAGCCAAACCAGAATTGTGAATAATATCGGTGGCTTTGGATGCCCAGGGCGAAATCGTGCCAGGCCGAGGTGTCACCAAAACTTGCAATCCCTTGGACGCCGCTTTTGGAGATTGGCAGGGCATGCCGTAAGTTAACAATGTTTTGAGTTGGTTGTCTGCCGCGGCTGTTAGCTTATTAGCATCTACAAAATGGAGATACTCAGCCCTGACAGACTTAATTTTTGGCTCCACCGACTTAAGCTGTTTTAATAATTTGGCCTGGCCAAATTCTGTCAGTGCCGCTACGCCCCCGTATATCTTCACGAACGCACGCCAAGGCTGTCGCCGCTAAAACTAAGGCCTTTAGGTTCAATAACCACCTGCTTAGGGCCGCTTAAAACACGGCCAGCATCCCAGGCCTTCAAACCCGCTGCTTTAGCTAACTTAACGACTTGCGCGGCTTGATTGGCCGGTAAATACACCGCAAAGCCGGCTCCCATATTAAAATTACCGTACATGTCCTCGTCGCTGGAGCCGGACTGCTTCTGAATAAAATCAAACTCGGCCTGAGGCTTGGGCACAAAGTTCATGACGTATTTAAAATCCTGGTTAGCGCGCATCAGTTTACGCCAACCATGACCAGTAATATTGACCATGTAATGTAGGTCTAATTTGGCCTCCATCAGCGACCGCACCAACTTAATATAAAGATGGGTTGGCGCTAGTAAGGCCTGGCCGTAACTGCGGCCGTCCGCTAGCTTGGTGTGGTAGCCATCAGGTGCTTGGTCGGCAAGCTTGCGGGCCAACGTTAGGCCATTAGCATGAATGCCGCTACTTTCTATCAACACAATTGCATCGCCAGCAGCCAGTTTATCGCCCAGTACTAACCGCTCTTTTGGGTTAATTATGCCTATAGCTGAACCGGCTAGATCTATAGTGTCCGGCGCTATGGTTCCTACCAAAGTCGGTGTTTCGCCGCCGCCCCAAGCGGCGCCACTCTCTTGGCAAGCCGCTGCCCAACCTTTTATTAAGTCAGAAGAACGGGCCTCGTCGCTCAGCCAGGCCGAATCGCCAACTGCCCAATAGGCATTGACCACTTGCGGCAAGGCTCCAACCACAATCAAATCGTTAACAATCATGGCCACGGTATCTTGGGCAATTTGATCATAATAGCTTTTGCCGCCCTTGGTTCTGAAAGCATTGGCAACTT
>JBDTKG010000095.1:0-2160 GCA_039935435.1 Saccharimonadales bacterium (SeqCode)
CGGCGGCGCCGGCGTTGGCAAGACGGTTTTGACGATGGAGCTTATTCACAACGTGGCCAAAAGTGGCAGCGGCATGAGTTTCTTTGCTGGCATCGGTGAGCGCATCCGCGAAGGCCATGAACTATACGAAACTCTTAAAGAGCGCGATTTGTTAAAAAATACTTGTATGTACTTTGGGCAGATGAACGAGAACCCAGCCATCCGTTCGTTGGTGGGTATTTCGGCGGTGGCCGCGGCCGAATACTTCCGCGATCAAGAGCATAAAGACATTCTGTTTTTTGCCGACAACATGTACCGTTTTGTTCAGGCTCGCAACGAGCTAGCCACGATTATGGATCAAATCCCGTCTGAGGGTGGCTACGAGCCAACTATTTTTTCGGACGTTAAAGTGTTACAAGATCGCCTCAGCTCCAACGAGAATGGTTCGATTACTTCCGTGCAGACTATTTATGTACCGGCCGACGACTTGAGTGACCCGGCCGTGCAGATGATTCAGCATGAGCTAGACTCAACGATTGTTCTAAGCCGCAAAGTAGTCGAGCAGGGCATTCGGCCAGCCGTTGATCTAATTAGAACGTCGTCGTCGCTGCTGGCGCCCGATATTGTTGGCGATCGCCACTATTTGTTAAGCGTTCAGGTGCAGGGATTACTGCAAAAGTACGAGTCGCTCAAAAACATCATCGCTATTATTGGCGAAAACGAGCTGTCGCCCACCGACCGGGCCGATTACGCCAAAGCTAAAAAGCTAATCCAATTTTTCTCGCAGAGCATGTTTGTAACCGAAGACCTGAACGGTAAAAAGGGCGAGTATTCCAGCCGCGAGGAAACCCTAAAAGGTATCGAGGAGATAATCGTATGAGCTTGCCTAGTCAGCCCGCTCAAAAACCGGCGCCAGACCAAATGCACATTAAGGTTTACTCGCCTTTTCAGACTTATTTTGATGGCGACGCCAAAAGTATCACTGGCATTAACGATACTGGCCAATTCGATATTCTGCCTAAGCACCACAATTTTTTGACTCTACTGAACGCCGGCGACTTAGTTATCCAGACGCTACGTGGGCCTCAGAAGATTCAAATTAGCCGCGGCCTGATGCACGTCAAGGCCGACCAAGTGGTCGTCTTTTTGGATATTTAGGCTCGTCAACTTTGTATTTATCTCTGGTGCTGTCCTCGCTCCGAGGAGCTGCGGAGGCACCCTCGTCAAATAAAAGTTGACGAGCTAACCCAAAAGCCATGGATTAACAGGGGTAGTTTTGCTATAATAATGTGCGTATGGCGAAAAAAGTTTATGTAGGAATGAGCGGCGGCGTTGATAGCTCGGTGACGGCGGCTTTGCTGCTGCAGCAAGGCTACCAAGTGACCGGCGTCTACATGAAAAATTGGACTCAGGATCTGCCCGGTTTTGATTGCCCCTGGAAAGAAGATTACCAAGACGCCAAACGAGTGGCCGTGCAGCTAGGCATCCCCTTTAAGACTTTTGATTTTCAAAAACAATACCGTGGCAAAGTAGTTGACTACATGATTGCCGAATATCAGTCTGGCCGGACGCCCAACCCCGACATCATGTGCAACCAGGAAATAAAGTTTAAGTTGTTCTTGGAGGCTGCCTTAGAGGATGGAGCCGACATGATCGCCACCGGCCACTATGCCCGGATTAAGAACGGCCAACTGCTAACAGCCGCCAATAGCGAGAAGGATCAGACTTACTTTTTGTACCGTGTTACCGAGCCGGCCTTGCAAAAAAGCCTAATGCCAATTGGTGATTTTGCTACCAAAGCCGAGGTGCGGGCCATTGCTCAAAAGTTAGGCTTAGCAACGGCCGGCAAAAAGGACTCGCAGGGCATCTGTTTTGTAGGCAAAGTGGGCATTAAAGACTTTTTGCAGCAATTCGTAAAGGCTGAGCCGGGAGAGATTATTAACCAAAATAGCCAGGTGATTGGACAGCACGACGGTGCTATCTTTTACACCATTGGTCAACGCCACGGCCTCGATGTGGGCGGTGGCTTCCCTTATTACGTAGTCGGAAAGGATATGGCCCAGAACCAGGTTTTTGTGACCACCGACCTAGCCGACAAGCGCCTCTGGCACAAACAACTGAATTTAACCGATGTTCATTGGATTAATGGTCACCCCGATTTTTCTAAAAAATACCAAGTCC
>JBDTKG010000096.1:0-3228 GCA_039935435.1 Saccharimonadales bacterium (SeqCode)
AATAGTTGTCGTTTGGCATCCATTACCAAGGCTTTGATTTCACCGCCGCTGAAGCCATCGGTTGCCGCTGCTAGCCTAGATAAGTCTTCAGGAAGCCAGGCATTAAGAGTGCCGATTAGATCCTGCTCCTCTCCGTTCAGGCTTTGCAACTCGGCTTTGGCTAGGAAGTTCCAAAAAATGGCTGCTCGAGCGCCTTCATTTGGGAGACCAACCGGAATCTGCAGCTGCAAGCGCTTGCTGGCTCGTATATTCGGGTCGATATTGTCGACATGGTTGCTGGCCGCCACAAAAAACACCTGCGGCGAATCACGCAGTTTCTCTAGTTCTTGCTTCAAAACGGCGCTAATAGTACCGTCGACGCCTTCATTGCCGGTATTTGTTAAGCCGTCAAACTCATCTAGTATTATTAAGCTTCGTCCCTGGTTCTGACGTGCTGTCTCGAAAATCGCTTCCAACTGGGCGGCTTGTTGGCTGACAAAACTGCTACCAATCTCGCCAAAGCTAGGTTTATAAACAGTGGCATCCAGCGCCTCGCCTAAGCTCTGCATTAAGGCCGATTTTCCGACGCCACTGGGCCCATATAGTAGGATGCCTTGCACGGGATCAATACCTGAAGACCGGGCTATTTCGGGATGATTAGCCAGTTTAACCACCGCTTTTAGTTCGCTAATGGTTTCATCCAGCCCAACAAATTCCTCGAAAGGATCGGGAGCAAAACTAACCGTTTCAGCTTCTACTGGTGTTGTCTGCGTAGCTTCGGCAATTTTTTGTCTCGGCGCCAGTAGCAGGTAGGGTGCATCCTCTCCAGTTTGGACTGGGCTAGTATCGGCGTCGCCGTGCAATGCAGCAATTAAAGCCCTAACCAGCTCAATGTGAGTGTTGGCCAGCTGGCCAGCCGTCTCAGGTTTAATGGCCGCCCGATTTGGCTGACGATAACTCGATTGCACTAGCCATAGCACGCCGCTGCCGATTGGCTCTATTTGGCTGGATAGCCGCGCTTCGGTGGGGTCGCAAAATAGTATCCGTCTGCTTTCCAAAAATAGTACTTGACTGGGATCAAGTGGGGCAGGGTCGCCGCTAGTAGCCTCATAAACAGCTCGGGCCGTTTCCGAGAAGGGCTGCAACGCAGTGCGAGCAATTTTGAGCATACTGTACATATGCACGCGTTGGCCACTGGGTGGTATGTCGCTCAGGTCGCCGTACACTAACAGAGATTCCAGCGTGGCATTTGGCTGCGGGTTGGTGAAGTTGAGCAATTCTACGGTATGTCCGGGAGTCAGTTGTCGCAGGGCGTCAAAAGTTAGCGGCGAAGCTTCAAAACTGTAGTCGGGGTATTCAGCCATCTTACCCCATATAAAACCACGAGCAGCCAGGCGTTGCAAGCATAGCCGTTTTGCTTATTGCGGCGCAAGGTTGGTCTTGAGGTTGGTAATTGGTTGGCTGCTAATCTTTTGTGTCAGTTGGTTTATCTCTAATGCCAAGGCGTTGCGCTGCCCAAGTAGCTGGTTATAGTCGTTGATGAGCTGCTGAGTTTGGTCGGCCAGCTGGTTGTAGCTATTGATGGACTGATTAAAAGCCGGCACGGTATTATTGTAAGTATCCACCTGGTTGCTGCTGCGCCATTGTTCTAGTTGGGCTCGCTGCGTGGTGATGGCCTGAGCTTGATTGCTCAAATTGCTTTCGTTGCTGCTGATAATCTTTTGCGTTGCCGTTAGTTGCTGGTCGTCCGATGTTACGGTTGCCTGGCGGCTAGTAAAAACGCCCTGATACTGATTCTTATATTGGATGATGGCCTGGCGGTTGCTAAAATAGCGGGCGTAATATTGCTCTAACTCGGGGGGCAGGTGATCAACTTCGGTGCCCATCATGGAGTGCAATTCGTTGGGCAGGGCCGCTTGGCCTTCGGTGTCCAGATACGATTGGGCCTCGGTGGCCAGCTGCGGCTGGCTGACCTTTATACTGTTGAACTCCTGCAGGACAAGCTGATCGATGTGCTGGCGTTCGCTCGCCGACAGCCGTGAGTAGCCGACGTGCAGCATCTCGTAAGCGGCCGTAACTTGCTCGATGCCGTTCAGTTGAGTGTCGTTCACCTTATACAAATAGATTCCGCGCAGATTGACGGTGCATCCCAACACAATGGCTGCTTTGGTAACATGGCAGTTTCGGTTAAAACTGGCGCTATCTTGGAGTTCAGGGTGATAAACATAGAACAAATGTCGGCCGTAGCTGGTCATTGTGGTTTGATCGGCCAGTTGGGCGATCGGGGCGGGCGGTTGGTAGTTGTAGAGTTTGGCCCAGTCGTATATATTCCATCTCTGCCAATAAATGGCCACCGCCAGCAGCCCAATTACCACTAGGCTGAGAAGAGATTTTAAGCTATTGCTTTGACGGCGCTGGTTCACCACTATATTTTAGTACAAAACTTCCAAACCGTCTGCCCCCAGGTATTTGCCAGATATACCTCTGGCAGGTACACTGTTGCAGGTAAAACCCGTGGTCTTATATCTGCGGTTCTGCCACCTTAGCTCAGTTGGCTAGAGCGCCACTTTCGTAAAGTGGAGGTCCGGGGTTCGAATCCCCGAGGTGGCTCCAGCGAGTGTATTACAACGGCCAGTATACAACCTTCCCAAGGTTGAGACCTGGGTTCGACTCCCAGTACTCGCACCAACAATCTAGTTGATGCTTTGTGGCTGCTTTTTCGGAAGCAGTCCTTTTTATGTTTACTTACAAGCTGCTATGAAATGTAATAACATTGTTATTACATTTCATAGGGGACTTAAACTTGTTAGTGTGATGGCCTGGCTGACCTCTCGCCAGAGCCGCTCAAACAGCGTATAATATGGGCTTAAATGGACATCCCTAAGAAATACTTTGGTGACCGCATGGTCTTGCTACTGATTACTATCAACGGCTTTTTGACTGTTGTCACCACAATCTTAATTTTGCTTCGTCTGGACACCGGTCGCAGCGATGGCTATTTTGTGCAATACCGCTCCAATCTTGGCTTGAATGCCTATACGGTGGGTAATGCCGGGGCTCTGCTCAGTTTTGTGGTCTTCGCTTGGTTGGTGCTGGGCTTTCATACTTATTTAAGTATTCGGACTTATCGGATGCGGCGTCACATTGCCTTGGTTAGTCTGGCATTTGGCACGCTCTTGCTGGCTCTGACCATTATTATTAGTAATGCACTGCTTGTACTCAGATAATCATGACAGATATCGACATACC
>JBDTKG010000097.1:0-6214 GCA_039935435.1 Saccharimonadales bacterium (SeqCode)
TCTGCCGCTGTTACAATGTAGTCAACAGCCATCCAGACATCCATAAAACGACCCCGCGCTAAACTCTCCGGGCTACTAGGAGCAGGGGCGTCATCAGGCGTTGCGTTATCGGGAAAAAATAAACTCATAAACTTAGTCGGTGGCCTCGTTGGTCATTCGGAATAGTGCTTGAGCGTTCTGAGTGGTAGCCATTGCTAGCTGTTCCAGTGTTTCACCTCTGGTTTCACTCAAGAACTGGGCCGTCACACTAATGTATTGAGGCTCACAGATTTTACCACGAAACGGCACTGGAGTCAAGAAGGGGGCGTCGGTTTCCAGTAGTAATTGCGACAATGGAACAGCTTTAAACGCGGCAATCTGCTCCGGGTCCTTAGCAAAGGTGGTAATACCGTTTAAACCAACGTATAAATCTCGCTCCAAAATCTGCTCTAGCTGAGGCTGTTTGGCCGTAAAACTATGGATAACGCCGCGTAAACCTTGAAATTCGTCAAAAATTGGCCAAAAATCGTCAAAGGCCTCACGAACGTGAAAAATCAACGGCAAATCATGTTTTTGAGCCAACTCTAGCTGAATGCGCAGCAAGCGAATCTGTTCGGCCCGAGGTGAATGGTTGTAAAAGTAGTCCAACCCGGTCTCGCCTATGGCTATAACCTTAGGCTGAGTGGCCAAAGCCGCAAACTGCGCCAGTTTGTCTGGGCTATCTACATAGTCTTTGGCCTCGTGAGGATGAATACCGATACTAGCCCAACAATTGGGCTGATCGGCCACAAACTTAATAGCCAACTGGCTGTCGGCCAAGTCACAGCCGACGCATACTAGCCGATTAACGCCAACTTTGGCAGCCCGCTGGATCAGCTGCAGGCCGCTCAGACCATCCAGTTTAGCCCATAGCGCTTGGTTAGCGTTTGCGCTGCCAGCTTTTAGTCCAGCCGACTGAATATGACAATGAGTGTCGGTTAGCTCAACCATAGCTAGGCTTTGGCTGGTTGGGTGGTTGCGGCTGATTCTAAGCGCGGGAAAAGGGTGCCTTCCAAAGGCCGAATAACACCTTCGTTAAAGATGTATTTAATTTTTGCGGCGGTGTCGGGCATAAAAGGTTCTAGCAAACTGGCAATTTCTACCAAACAGCTAACCTGATAAGCTAAGACCTCTCTTAGGTGTTGGTCGTCGCCGCTTTTGGCCAGCTCCCAAGGTTTGGTTTCTTCGATGTACTGATTCAGGCCTCGTACTTGTTGCCACACCTCGTCCAAGGCCCTATCAAACCGGCAGTCCTCGATGGCTTTGGTATATTTGGCGATATCGTGTTTAGCTGCTGGCACATCACCAACTATGCCATCAAGATTTTTCTGAGCTAAAACCACCGTCCTTTGAACGGCATTGCCAAGCTCGTTAGCTAACTCGTTATTGTAGGCTTTGTCGATTAAGTCCCAGGTAAAATCACCATCCTCGTAGGACGACACATGCCGCGCAAAAAAGTATCTAAAAACATCAACGCCGTAACGATCGACTACGTCTTTGGGGTGAATAACGTTACCTAGGCTTTTGCTCATCTTTTTGCCATCAACAGTTATGAAACCATGCACATAAAGAGTTTTGGGCAACGGCAAACCCAAGGCCAACAGCATGCCGGGCCAAATGGCGGCATGAAAACGTAAAATATCCTTGCCAATAACCTGCACATCAGCTGGCCAGAATTTTTTAAAATCAGCGTGCTCCGGGTAGCCCAAGACGGTGATATAGTTCATCAGAGCCTCAAACCAGACATACATCACCTGAGTCGGATCGCCAGGTACCGGAATCCCCCAACTAATTTTAGCCTTAGGCCGAGAGATACTAATGTCTTCTAGGCCGTCTTTGATAACTTGCATAATCTCGTGCTTACGACTGGCTGGTACAATATGGAAAGCGCCCGAAGTGATGGCCTTTTCGATTCTGTCGGCGTAGGTACTCAGTTTGAAAAAGTAGTTTTCTTCCTCAATTTTTTCGTATGGCTTGTTGTGATGCGGGCAAACGTTATTGTTAGCCTTAGCCACCGCCTCGGTCACGAAGGCCTCGCAACCAGTGCAGTACAGCCCCACATATTTGCCTTTGTAGATGTCTTTGGCTAGAGCCTTCCAGATAATTTGCGCTCGTTGCTCGTGGCCAGCATCGGTAGTGCGAATAAATCGGTCGTTGCTAATGTTGAGTAGCTTGGCGACATCTCGGAACTGCTGACTAATTTGGGTAGTGTAGACTTTTGTTTCCAACCCCAACTTAGCCGCTGTTTCGGCCACCTTACCACCATGCTCGTCAGTACCGGTGGTAAACAAAACGTCCTTTTTGGCCTTGCGGGCCAGGCGGGCCAAAATGTCGGCGTAAAGTAGTTCCATGCCAAAGCCAATGTGAGGCTCACCGTTGACATAGGGAATAGAGGTTGTTACGTAATACTTCATGCTTACAGTTTACCTGTCTTGAAGACTATAAACAATTTGTGAAGCTATTTGGGGTCAACAAAGTCGCGGCACAGACGTTCGAAGACGGCGTTCGTCCAACCAAAACCGGTCTGTGAGGGGTAGACACCCTTGGCCGGTGGCTTGTCGGGGCTGACCACGTTGTACTTCTCCAAAAAAACGCCCTCTTTGTTGAACCAAGTTAAGTTGGTCTTAAGCCACTTCATGGCGATACGCTGAGCTTCTTGATGGTAGCCGTATCGCTGCAAACCCTGAATAATCATCAAGTGGAGCGGCGCCCAGCCATTAGGGTAGGCCCATTGCACGGGCGTATTACCACCGACACCCGGAATTTGGCCTGGTAGCCGCTGGTTAAACTGGATGTCGGTAGTTGCCAAACCGCCCTTGTTCTCGAAACGCTTCAACGACTTAACCAGCCAGGCTGCCTGATCTTTGTCGACCATGCCGGCCCACATTGGATAAAAACCAGCAAGCGAGCTAACCGTGCCACGGCGCCCCCGTACATAGTCGTAGTCGTAATAAAAATTGCGCGATGGGCTCCACATTAAATCGTCCATAGCCGCTTTGCGTTCGGCGGCGCGGTGCTTCCACGAAGTCACTGCTTTACTATCGCCAGCTATCTCGGCGGCTCTGGCAAAATCGGTTTCGTATTTGTAAAGTAATGCGTTCAGATCGACTGGTAAATAATTTAAGGCTTTGCGGCTAAAACGGGGCGTCATATCCCAGCCACTCTCGGCTTCGGCTAAGTCATGCAAATAATTAACGTCGTAGTAACGGCTCAAACCTCTAAAAATCTGGCGTTCGTTGGGCTTTGTGACGCCCATCCATACGTTGTAATATTCGTTTTGAGCAGTGGCAATGTTATTAACCAGCCATTTTTTATCCATGCCGTAGGTGTCATATAGATCAAAAATAAAGCTTGTTAAAAGCGGCGGCTGGGAGCGACCAGTCAAATAAGTGCGCGAAGCATTGGGGATAATCTTGAGACGCTTCTCCAGATAAACCAGATTCTCCAACATGCCCAGAGCCAAGGCTTTGTGCTGCTTGTCTAATGACCCCTGAATCATAAAATAGCTGTCCCAGTAATACATCTCGTTAAAGTCAAAGCTATGCCCTTTTTCGGAGGCTGGCACCAAGTAAGGCTTGGGCAAGCCGTAAAGCGTCTCGTCGTCCTTGGGGTGATAACGCTCTAAATTGTGCCAATAATTGGCAATGTAGTGGCGTGCCGCCTCAACGTCATGAGGGTGCAGGTGCTGATCGCTGTGACCAGTCAGAACGCGCCGCGCCAGGTTTTTAGCTTTATGTAACATTACTTCTTTAGCTTAGGTGTCAATGGTGGCCATAGTCAAGGCTAGAATTGGGCTTTTAGCGTTATTGGGCAATTGCTGTTACTTAGTAAGACGTTTGCGTTTGTTTTGGTCGAGCTCACGTTTGCGCAGACGCAGGTTCTTGGGAGTAACCTCTAACAGCTCATCGTTTTCTATAAAATCGAGGCACTGCTCCAAACTAAAGATAGTAGGCGGGGTTAGCTGAACCACGCCATCACTACTAGAGCTACGCATGTTAGTTAGGTGCTTGGTTTTGCAAACATTAATTTCCATGTCTTCGCTGCGAGTATTGAGTCCAATGATTTGGCCAGCGTATACCTTTTCGGCTGGGCCCACAAAGGTGGTGCCACGGGCTTCGGCGTTCTGCAGTGCGTAGGGCGTAGTGGTGCCGGTCTCGAAAGATATCAACACGCCAGGTCGTAGTTGTTGCAGAGCCGAACCTACCGGCTGAAAACCAGCTACCAAGCTGTTCATAACAATCGTGCCCTTGGTGTTGGTCAGCAGAATGTTGCGCATACCCAACAGTGCCCGGGTCGGCATTTCGTAGATCAATTTGGTGACACCCTTAGGACTGGCAAATTGCTCCTTAAGAGTGGCTCGGCGTTGGCCTAGTTCCATCTGGACGGTGCCCACATGTTCGGCCGGTACTTCGATAATAACTTCCTCAACTGGTTCAACGGTTTGGCCATCTTCTTCATGAGTCACCACTTGGGGGCGACCGACTTCGAATTCGTAGCCTTCGCGGCGCATGGTTTCGATCAGTACGCCCAGGTGCAATTCACCGCGGCCGGCAACCGTAAAGCCGACGCCGTTATCTTCGACGCGCAGACCAACGTTGGTTTCTAATTCTTTATCGAGCCTTGTAGCAATTTGCCGTGAGGTGTTAAATTCGCCTTCTTGACCCTTGAATGGGCTGGTGTTGGGCCCTAAGTAAATACGCAAAGTAGGGGCTTCGACTTCGATAACTGGCAAAGCTTCTGGTTGTTCGGCATCGGCGATGGTTTCGCCAATTTTAGCATCGGCAATGCCGGTTAGTTGAACAATGTCACCGGCCACACCGCTGGCCACTTCGAACTTACTAACGCCCTGGCTCATAAACACTAGGTCTACCTTGGCTTTGGTTTGCTGGCCATCTTTTTGGCACAGTGTCACAGTGTCGCCCGATTTTACCTGGCCGCGGCTAATGCGGCCAATGGCGTATTTGCCCTTAAAGGTATCCCAAGCCAAGGCCGTTACCAGCATTTGGAAAGGCTTATCTAATTCTACTTTAGGAGCTGGCACATGTTGGATAATGGCTTGAAAGATCGGTTCGAGATCGCCAGCAGCCTCAAAATCGCTAGGCGGCGTATCCCAAGCTTTTCCAGCGCGGCCGACTGCATAGTAGGTTGGGTAGTGCAGTTGGTCCTCGTGAACAGCTAATTCCAAGAATAAATCGGCCAATTCGTCCTCGACTTCTTTGATACGAGCCGCTGGTTTGTCGATTTTGTTGATAATTACAATTGGCTTAAGTCCCGCCTCCAGAGCCCGTTCCAGCACAAACTTAGTCTGTGGCATGGGACCTTCTTGGGCATCGACAATCAAGATACAGCCATCAGCCATATTAAGAGTTCGCTCTACTTCGCCACTAAAATCAGCGTGACCAGGAGTGTCGATAATATTGATTCGATAGTCACCGTGTTGGACGGCCGTAATCTTGGCGGTAATGGTAATGCCGCGCTCTTTTTCTTGATCGCCAGAGTCCATGATTAGGTCCTGGCTCATCTCGGCCTGGTTGTCACGGAAAGTCTTAGACTGCTTAAGCAGACCATCCACTAAGGTAGTTTTGCCGTGGTCAACGTGGGCAATAATAGCTAGGTTGCGAATTTGGTCGGTGTTCTGCTTGGCTGTATCGGTTTGGCTCATAATTTCAAATCTTAACTTAGCTTTACTCTTTCAATAAAAAAGGCAGCCTGGTTATCAACCGGACGCCTCTTACATATCGGTTACTAACCTGATTATAACATAAGCAACAGGGGCGGACAAGCAAAAAGCCCGCTGGTTTCCCGAGCGGGCTTTTGTGATCAGTAATCAAATACTAGATTTGCTGACTGGTTTAGCGGTTGTAGCCGCCACCACCGCCACCACCGAATGAACGAGGTGAATCGGTCTTTGGACGTGCTTCGCTAACTGTTACGGCGCGACCATCAAGGTCTTGACCGTTAAGTTGCTTAACAGCAGCTTGGGCTTCTTCGTCGCTAGACATTTCAACAAAGCCAAAACCTTTGGATTTGCCACTGTCGCGGTCAACGATAACACTTGCTGATACAACTGTACCAACGCTTGCAAAGAAGTCACGTAGTGAGTCGTCGTTGACGCCCCAAGATAGTGAACCTACAAATAGTTTACTTGCCATTATTATTACTCTCTCCTTATTGTCGCTTAGAGGTAATCTGGCAA
>JBDTKG010000098.1:0-3815 GCA_039935435.1 Saccharimonadales bacterium (SeqCode)
TTATCAATTAACATCACACCGTCCTCGATGGTGTTGAGGATGATGTCGGACTTGGCCTGCTCACTGCTGAGAGCGGCATCCAAGTTATCCAAGCTGCTAAGGTGCGGTTGGCCACCACGCCGCCACAGCGCGTACATTAAGACTAGCCCGACGGCCGATGAGCCAACAGCTGTCTCTAAAACGTTAGTCGGTTGATGCAATCCCCTGGCCAGCAACATATAGAGCACTGCCAGTACAGCGATGTACAAGGCTAGTGCCCAACGAGTCTGCCGTAGCAATATAACGGGGCTATGCTTCATGTTTGCTACCATAACCATTATGCCACAGACGGCCTCACTTGCCCACCGTAGCCATTTGCTTATTCACCCCTGTTATGCTAATCTAATCTAGATAAGTTTTTGGCCCTGCACCAAGCGGTGCGTGACCAGTCGCTCGTGGCCCCTTCGTCTAGCGGTTTAGGACATCAGGTTCTCATCCTGAAGATCGCGGGTTCGAATCCCGCAGGGGTCACCAACAAAATAGCTCACTAACGGTGGGCTTTTTTGTTGGTCTGCTCTCTTCGAGAGCCGGATCCCGCGTAGCGGGTACGGTGGAGCGAGGCCGCGCGCAGGTGCTTGCACCGAGCACGCCGCAGCGGAAAAGGCCTTTAGGCCGCTATCCCGCAGTTATTGCATGCTTGTATACTCCTCAGTTTTGTAATAACAATGTTATTACTTTTCGTAGGGATTGCTACAACAGGTCTCGTAAGTCCCTTCAGTACTAGAGTAAATATACCAAAAATGGTATAATAGGTTTATGCGTGAACCCCTATTCACTTTGGCCAGCGAAGTTGTTGGGATGCCCGTGGACGAGCAGGTATTTGAAAGTGCCCGGCAAATCGCTGGGCTATATAGAGCGACTAATCTGGCTATCGAGAGTGCTTTAAGATTTGCTAGCGATATGCCCGTTGGCGCCGTTGCCCTGCAAGGGTCCGAAATTGTTGGCAGGGGCTTTGCTAACGACATAAGATTTGATCACCCACAACTTCATGCCGAAGTCATGGCTTTGTACGACACTCGTCTTGATTTTTTAAAACCGCGTCCAGACACCATAGTGGCAACACTTGAGCCCTGTCCGAACTGTCAGGATGTGCTGGCCCGCCAACCTGGCCTCAAGCGAGTGGCCTTTGGGCTATCTCGCCAGGATGTTGCCGACAGAGGCTTAGTTCGACCTCACAGCGAGACAATAACCGAGCGCAGCCAAAGGGTTGGTCTCCCCTACGAGGTAGTACAAATAGACCATGCCCTACTGCGCCAAGCAAACCTGGCAATTTTAGATAGTGTTCACCGAGACCAAGCCACAGGCGCTGTCTCCGTTGACCAAGATTCACTGGTATCTAGCATAACCGAGCTCACTGGACAGAATAATTGAGACACGACTTTGTTACAATTGAATCTATGAAGATAGTCACCTCTGGCTCTAGTTACATTGATATTGATGCTTATGCGGGTTGTGTAGCCTATGCTGAACTACTTCGACAGCAGGGGTATGAGGCTCAAGCTGTCTGCGAAGCGCCTTGGAATGAATCAGTAAGCAGCAGTGTTCGGTCCTGGCAAGCGCCCTTCCATACTACATACCAACCATCAGCTAGTGATAGATTTATCCTAATTGATGTCTCCGATCCTGATTACTCTGCCAACTTTGTTGATATCAGTAAGGTTGATCAGGTAATTGACCACCACCCTGGCTTTGAACGGTATTGGCAGGATCGTATTGGCGATGGCGCTCACATCGAGCTTATAGGTGCCGCCTGTACGTTGGTGTTTGAGCAGTGGCACGCTGCCGGCGTAGTAGATAAGATGAGTCGCACCGCCGCTCGCCTACTGGTAACTGGCATTTTGGATAATACTCTCAACTTTGGGGCTCAGATAACCAGCGACAGAGACCGGGATGCCTACACCAAATTGCTGGAATTGGCAGAACTACCAAACAGCTGGCCTCAGCAGTATTTCTCGGAGTGTCAAGAGGCTGTCTTGGCCGATGTTAGCCAATCGCTGACTAACGACACAAAAATACTTAATTTCGCTTCGTTGCCAGGTAAGCTTAGCGTTGGCCAGATTGTGCTTTGGGACACCAAAGAAGTTCTCGAAAACCATCGGGATGATGTTGATCGCGTGTTGTCCGGAACAGATATTAACTGGTTTCTCAACCTGGTAAACGTTGGCGATAAAAAAAGTATCTTCATCTGCCCAGATGGACCAACCCAAGCTTGGCTTAGTCAACTTCTTGATCTACATTTTGTTGGTGATGTCGCCCAGGCAGACCGCCTATGGCTCCGTAAAGAAATTAGTGCTCGAGACCAATCAGCTTCATAGCCCACAAGGCGCTATAATAAACACCATGCTGAATCATCATCTGCAGCGCGATGTGGTCTACCGGCTAGCCCAGGCCGACAGCCTGAGCTTTACCGAGCTCAAACCGCGCATCATCGACAACAAGCTGTTTACCTATCATCTTAAACAGGTGGTGTCGGCCGGTTACGTGGCTAAAGGCGCCGATGGCCGTTATAGCCTGACGGCCGAGGGCCGCCGCCTGAGCGTGAGGGTGTTCGATAAGCCCCAAGACTTCGTCGACCGGGCCGAGTCGGTCTTATTCCTATTAGTCCGGCGAAAAGCAGACAACGCTTGGCTGTTCTATCGCCGCCTGACTCACCCGCTAATTAACCAGGTCGGTTTTATGCACGCCCTGCCCGATCCTAAACTGGATAGCGCCGCAGTGGCCCAGCAGGCCCTAGCCGACCAAACTGGCCTCACTGGTAGCTTTACAGCTCTGGGCGGCGGTATCTTTCGGGTTTACCGAGATAAAGAGCTGGAGAGCTTTACTCATTTTACCTTGCTAGTTAGCGAGGACGCCGCTGGCCAATTAATGCCTACCGATGAATACGCCGACTATTTTTGGACCGCCCAACCTAACTTTGCCGCCAAAGACATGCTGCCCAATATGACTACGCTGGTGGACTACTACCAGGCTGGACAGCCCTTTTATGTAGAGAAGACGCTGTCGGCCGCTGCCGAGTAGGCGTCGAAGGCACCATTAGGGGCGCTGCGCCGCCAAAAGACGGCTAGATCGCTGTCTGGCACGGCTAACTGCGCCATCGACGGGTGGCTACCAATGGTATCGGCTAGCTGGCGAGATTGTTGCAGTGTTTGCAGGGCTTGGTCACGAACAGCTAGCTGGACTTCACCGGGGCCGTAGCAGGCCGGGTCGTTGTAGCGGTCAGCCATCTCCACGCAGGCCAGTCTTAACGAGGTGTTGCCTATTTGCCTACCCAACCAAATGTTATATTTATCGAGTTTTGGTGCCTGGCGCTCGGTGGCGGCCGCTAAGCGCTCGGCAAAATCGCTAGTAATCATTAACTCGTCATTAACAGTTTGCAGCATGTCGGCCGAGCTGGGCCGGGGCTCGGCCACGATGACTTCGCTTCCCTCTCCTACTTCTATAAGCTCATCGGCACTGGCTATGACGGGCAGTTTGAGGCGGCGGCGCATTACCGGTGCTTGGCGGGCAAAACTATACCAGGCCGTGTTTAAGCCACTGGCGGCCAGTATCTGAGCCGAAAAGCGCCACGATTCAACGTCCTGCGGCTGCCGAACAATCTCGCTGGCCATCCGCAGGCCGGTAAATTGCTGCTCAGCTAGCAAGCTGCCAGCTGGTCGAGCCTGGCGCCGAGCTATCTCGGGGCTACGCCGAGCCTTAGGCGGAACATAATCGTGGCCGTCACTTAAGTTACGTTCTGGTAGATCGAAATCGATCGGGATAATTGTATTGGGTTTGTT
>JBDTKG010000099.1:0-6071 GCA_039935435.1 Saccharimonadales bacterium (SeqCode)
ATGACCATGCTCATCGCTATTCCTACCGGAGTTAAGATCTTTAACTGGTTGTTCACCATGTATCAAGGTAGAATTCGGCTAACTTCTCCTATGCTGTGGTTTCTGGGATTTGTCTTTTTGTTTACGATGGGCGGCATGACCGGTGTTTTGATGGCTATCCCGCCGATCGATTTTCAGGTTCATAATAGCCTGTTCCTGGTGGCCCACTTCCATACCATGATTATTAGCGGTGTCGTCTTTGGGCTGTTTGCCGGGCTGACCTATTGGTTCCCCAAGATATTCGGCTTCAAGCTCAACGAGCGTTTAGGCAAATACGCCGCTTGGTGCTGGATTATCGGCTTTATTCTGGCCTTTGGCCCACTCTACATTTTGGGCCTAATGGGTGCCACTCGCCGCTTAGACCACTACAGCGCATCGTTGGGCTGGCAACCGCTGTTTATCGTGGCTGGAATCGGAGCGGCCATCATCTGTTTGGGCGTGGCTATCCAAATTTTGCAGCTGGTTTACAGTATCTACAAGCGCAAAGACAACCTGGACATAGATGGCGATCCTTGGGACGCTCGCACCCTGGAGTGGTCTACCGGCTCACCGGCGCCAGAGTATAACTTTGCTATCTTGCCAGTAGTCACTGGCCGCGATGCTTTTTGGATGGCTAAGCAGGCTGGAGACAAGCGGTCAACTGTTTACGAAGATATTAGAGTGCCTGCTAACACGCCTGTGGCCTTCTTAATCGGAGCTTGGTCGCTGGCCTTGGGCTTTGGCTTTGTCTGGCACATCTGGTGGCTAGTCATTTTGGCTGCCTTAGGTGCGTTGGTGACTGTTATGAGCCGCTTGCTGAGTGAATCCGACCATGAACGCGTGATTACCGCTGCCGAAGTCGCAGCTACCGAGGCCAAATTAAGACACCGGCTTGCACCGGAGAGGACGGCATGAGTCATTTACCAAGCGAACTAGCCGACGAGCAGCAAACTTCCGACCAAAAGGCGATCTTCGGTTTTTGGGTGTATCTGATGACAGACGGTATCTTGTTCTCGGCCTTATTTGCCACCTACGCCGTATTGCACAACAACACTTATGGAGGGCCGACCGGCGGGCATCTATTTAATCTGCCTGGCGCTTTTGTGGAAACACTAATCTTGCTAACTAGTAGTTTTACCTGTGGTTTAGCTATGCTGGCGGTGCGTCAGCGGGCCAAACGACCAGCCCTATTTTGGTTCGGTCTCACCCTGATACTTGGGCTAGCCTTTTTGATTATGGAAGTCAGTGAGTTTCACCACTTGGCGGCCACCGGTAACAGTTGGACCCGTAGCGGCTTTTTGTCGAGCTTTTTTACCCTGGTTAGCACTCACGGGTTGCACATTACTATCGGACTGCTGTGGCTGGTGGCTATGATGGCCAAGATAGCCCGCAACGGCTTTAGCCGCGCCACCATAAGGCGGTTAACCATGTTTAGCTACTTCTGGCATTTCCTAGACATTATTTGGGTCTTTATCTTTACGGTGGTTTATCTGATGAGCGGAGCTATGCGATGAGTCGTCCATCACTGGGCCGGGCTAGTTTGGCGTCTTACGTCAGTGGCTTCGTGCTGTCCCTGTTGCTAACCGTACTGGCCTATTCCACCGTTCAGCGTCACAGCTTTGGCGGTAATCCGCTGACGGTCATGTTGCTGGCGCTGGCCATCTTGCAAGTGGTCGTGCAACTATTCTTCTTCTTGCATATTGGCAGCGAAACTCGGCCACGCTGGAAGCTTTTGACACTGTTCTTGATGCTGGTTTTTGGAATGATAGTCATCTTTGGCTCTATTTGGATTATGTACAGCCTTAACTACCGGATGACGCCGCACCAAATTAATACTTACATGACCGACCAAGCAAGTAGCGGCTACTAATGCCATTGGCCGCCGTCAAGCGCTATTACTCGCTAACTAAACCGGGCGTATTGTTTGGCAATTTGATCACCACTGTAGCTGGCTTTTTTTTAGCTACCGGGCAGAGTCATCACTTTTATGGCTGGCTGTTTTTGGGGCTGATTGCTGGCACTAGCCTGGTAATTGCTGCCGCCTGCGTCCTTAACAATGTTTTTGACCGTGACATCGATAAGCTCATGACCAGGACTAAGAAGCGGGCTGTAGCCCACGGCGATGTAGCTATTAACCGAGCCACTGCATTTTCCATAATTTTACTGGTAGTTGGACAGGCCATATTGGTGATTTATGTTAGCTGGTTGGTGGCCATACTTGGCTTAGCCGGTTTTGTCATCTATGTATGGCTGTACGGCGCCATGTCGAAACGGCGCTCGGTTCATGGCACGTTAGTGGGCGCTGTTTCGGGAGCAATTCCGGTTGTGGCCGGATACGCGGCCGCCAGTGGTCATCTAGACATCGCCGCCCTCCTACTCTTCATCATTTTGTTTTCTTGGCAGTTTCCAGAGTTTTACTCGATTGCCATCTATCGGCGAGCCGAGTATCGGGCAGCTGGCATCCCAGTTCGGCCGGTTATTCGCGGCGTGCTTAACACTCGTCGCCAGATATTCGTCTACACCTTAATCTTTGTGGTGGCGAGTCTAGCCTTAACGCCCCTGGGCTACACTGGCTGGTCGTACTTTGTTGTCGTGGCTCTGATGGGCGGATATTGGCTGCGTCTAGCTAGCCAAGGGCTAAGCAAGCAACTATCCGATTCGGTGAGTGATCGCTGGGCGCACCGCATGTTTCGTTTCTCGCTAATCACGCTGATGAGTTTATCTTTACTTCTGTGTATCGGCCCACTATTGCCATAACCCTGCAAAAGTTGTAGAATATACGGAATATGAACGTTGAAGGCCCGCTAAATCACCGTCAATACAGCCCTGATGAGTTGGCTGCTTTGCAAATCGATGACTGGAGAGTAGCTTTTGCTATTGCTCAACTGGAAGCTTTTGCCAACGCCTCCGAGCAGGCTACCCCACCACCGCAAGGCGGTCGGTTGATGAGAGTTGCAAAATACCTGGGCCGAGGTCTGTGCGGTGGTAGCCCCTACATGTATGGCATGGGCATGATTTACCGCATCGAATAGCCTTTAGAGCCAGCCCTGCTGCCACCATCCAAACTGGCGCATGGTATACTAGTAATATGAATGTGTTTGAGAGTATGGAGTGAGTTTACAAATCCAAACCTCTCGGCACCAACTTGAGTCGGCTCATTTTTTAAGCGATTTTTTGGTGGGCCAACTGCAGGCTGGAAAACTAGTTGCCTGGCTAGTTCCCGGTGGCTCTAATATCGAAGTCTCGGTGGCTGCTATGCAGGCTGTTCCAGCAGAACTGAGGGCCAAGCTGGCCATATTACAAACCGATGAGCGCTACGGTTCCTACGATCATGTCAATTCCAACTGGCGTCAGTTACGGACCGCTGGCTTTGACCCCACCGGGGCGGCTGCTTTTCCGGTGTTGGCTGCCGACAACCGGCCAATCGACCAAACTGTTAAGCGCTACGCCAAAACGGTTCGGGCTGTTTTTGAGCATGCCGACTGCGTGGTTGGCCAATTTGGTATCGGCGCTGATGGGCACATAGCTGGCATATTGCCTGGGTCGGTGGCCTCGCGTAGCCGCCAGACAGTCATCGGCTACAAAGCCAATAGGTTCAACCGTATCACCATGACAATGCCCACCCTGGCCCGCCTAGACGCGGCCTTTGCCTACGTCTTTGGTGATAGCAAACAAACTGCTGTCCAAAATCTGATTGCTCAAAACAGCTCTACCAGCGAACAGCCCTGCCAAATCCTTAAGAAGTTACCGACGGCCTATCTTTTTACCGATCAACCTACCAAAATTACAAAACAAGGAGTTAATAAATGAAACTAGTTATCGTAGGCCAAGGCAAAATGGGCGCCCAGATTAGCATGCAATTGCTAGAAGCCGGACATCAGGTGACTGCCATGGACCCCAATCCGGCCAGCTTGACGGCTGCCGTTCAAAAGGGGGCTCAAACCAGTACCGATCGGGCTCAAGCCGCTGCCCAGTTTGTCGGCCAAAGCCAGCCGCCTATTATCTGGTTGATGATTCCCTCCCCTCTTGTAGAAGCGGAACTTGCCGCCTGGCTAGAGGTTCTACCGGCTGCCTCAATTATCGTCGATGGTGGAAATTCTGATTTTAGGGATAGCCAAAAACGAGGTCAATTAGCGGCCCAAAAGTCGATTGATTTTGTAGATGTGGGCGTTAGCGGCGGCGTTTTAGGTCTCGAGAAAGGTTTTTCGATGATGGTTGGTGGCAAGCAGGCCGCCTACCAGACTTTGGAGCCGGTTTTTAAGGCCATGGCTAAAGATCAAGGCGGCTACCAATATTTTGGCCCAGATTACGGTGCCGGTCACTTTGTTAAGATGGTTCATAATGGCATCGAGTACGGCGTTATGGAGAGCCTAGCTGAGGGCTACCGCTTACTGCACGACGGCCCGTACCAAGGCCTTGATTTAGCGGCAGCTGGCCACGTTTGGCAGCGCGGTAGTGTCATCGAGTCCGAGCTCAACGCGCTAGCCGCCCAGGCCCTGAAGGCCAATCCCGAACTAAGCGGAGTAGATGGCTATGTAGCCGAGTCCGGCGAAGCCCGCTGGGCGCTGGAAGCCGCCAAAGACAAGCAGATAGATATGCCAGCCATCCAGATTGCTTTGGAAGTCCGCAAAGCCTCTCAGCAAGGCCAGGTTAATTTTGCCACCAAGCTGCTGGCCGAGCTCCGTAATCAATTTGGCGGCCACGATATTAACAAACCTAAGCCAGCTAACTAGGTCAAGGATATTGGTTAACGATATGACAGAGCAAGTAGCCGATCAGACTTTAATTGTTGACCCCAGTATTATTGTCATTTTTGGCATTACCGGCGATCTGGCCCAGCGCAAACTACTGCCGGCCCTATATCGCCTTATCAAAGCTGGGCTAATACACAAAAATACCCAGATTGTTGGCATTACACGACGCGATGTCGATGTCGATCAGCTGCTCAAACCGGCTTTGGACGACATTAAGGCCGATGCCGGCGCCGTTGATGGCCCTACCCTGGCCCGCCTTAAACGAATTATTCACATGCACCGTATGAGCATGGTCGACGAGGCCGATTACGGTAGCTTACAGGAGCTGATGGACCAGTTGGAAGAACGCGAAGGATTGTGCCTCACCCGTCTCTTTTACCTGGCTATACCGCCTCAAATCATTCAACCGGTGGTTGGCCGCTTAGGCTCATCTGGCCTTAATAAGGGATGTCGCCGCCATAACTCGGCCGCCCGCTTGTTGCTCGAAAAGCCCTTCGGCTTTGACTCGGTAACGGCTCAGGAGCTAATTACCGCCACCACGCAGTACTTTAGTGAAGAACAGATTTTTCGTATCGATCATTACCTAGCCAAAGAGACGGTCCAAAATATCATTACCTTTCGCTTTAATAACCCAGTCTTTGAGCCGCTTTGGGGCCTCCATCAGATCCGCTCGGTAGAAGTGGTGGCTGATGAGAAAATTGGTATCGAAGGTCGGGCTAACTTTTACGAGCAAACCGGAGCCTTACGCGACCTCATTCAGAGCCATTTGCTGCACGTCATGTCGGTAGTAATGATGGCCAAACCGGTTAACCCGTTGCAGCCAGCGGCCATTCACAAAGCTCGCTTGGAGCTCTTAGAGTCTATCAAACCCGTGCCGGCCGACGCCGTAGGCCAACAGACGGTTCGTGGCCAATATCAGAGTTACCGCCGTGAAGTTGATAACCCAAGTAGTAATGTCGAGACTTTTGCGGCTCTTAAATTGTTTAGCAAAGATCCTAGCTGGAAAGATGTGCCGATTATTTTGCGCACAGGCAAGGGCTTAAAGCACAAACAGACCCTAGTCAACATTGACTTTAAGCCAACCGCCGACGATGGGGATCACGCTAATCGTCTTAGCTTCCAAATCCAGCCCAACGAAGGCATTAATATTAGTTTGTGGGTTAAGAAACCCGGTTTTGTACACCAGCTGCAAACCGTCGATATGTCGTTTACCTACCAGCAGGCCTTCACTGGCGACATTAACCCCGATGCCTACGAGCGGGTTTTAGTTGACGCCATCCGCGGCGACAACACTTTGTT
>JBDTKG010000100.1:0-2597 GCA_039935435.1 Saccharimonadales bacterium (SeqCode)
TGGTGTCGCTATTGGCGGCCAGGGTAACATCAGTGTCGATGACTGAACTTTGAAGGGCATTAACGATGCGGCTGTCGTTGCCGATGGCTACGCTACTGCCGCTCGTGCCAGTCGGCAGGTTGCCAACCGGGATGGTGGCCGGCAGCTGGGCCACCGGTAAAAGCGTATTAGTATCTAGGGTGGCCACCCCACTAGCCACGCCTTTAGCGGTTATTGGTATGTAGCTGCCACTTTGGTTGGGTAGCTGAGCAACCGGAATAACGCCAGTGTTGTCCAGACTCGCATAACCATTAGCGGCACCTTTGTTGGCTTTGTCTTCCTTAAGATTTAGGGCCGTTTGAGTAGCGTCAGAAACCGGTTTATCGGCATCGCTGGTATTGCTGGCGTTGCCCAAGCCAATATCTGTGGCCGTCAAAACAACATTATTAACTTTACTATTGACGCTGGTTACGGGGGCCGATGGTACGGGCTTCCAGGTACCATTACCTTGCGCATCGGTCATCAAGACGTTATTAATAGTAGCCGAACTGCCAACGCGGATACTGTCTGTCCAAAGCAGGTTTGTCACGTGCCCGCCTTGGCTGAGGCTCAATTTATCGCTGAGGGATGGCACGGTTGGGATGTCGGCCGTTCCGGCTAAATCGCCAGCTAATTTTAGCTTTCCTTTGGTTGATGAGGTGGCATCAGGAACACCACTGGCGACCTGCGTGTCAATGTATGATTTAGTGGCCTTTTGAGTGGCGATCTTGCTGTTGCTGTTGGCGACCAGAGTGTTATCGGTATCTAGGTAGCTAGCGGGAATGGCGGCATTGGCTGTAGTTTGGGCGGCGGTGGCATCAGCCTGGGCCTGGGTAATAGCACCAGCTTTTTTAAGTGTTCCATCGCCATTTAGCTCTACACTTAAGAAGCCGTTAAGGATATTCCCCCAAGTGCCAGTATCATCACCCGGAACGGGAAGGCGGGGCATTAGAATAGACCTTTTCCAAGGCGGCGAATTAAGAAGCCATCTTTGATCTGTGGTTGGTGTTGGTGTTGGTGTTGGTGCATAACGCTATTGTTAATTATAGCCTAACAGATGTAATGTTACCAATTTTGGTAGTAAGCTTGGCAGAAACCCTGATTTAAGGCATAATACTGCCTACGTAATGACCACAACAGACATATCCTGGCTTTCACAAGCTATCGCCAAATACCAAATGCCACCCGAGGCCAAAAAACTACTAAGCGACCATCCGCCGCTGATTATTTGTGGCATTACGGCGGCCGGCAAAAATACAGTCTTTGCCGAAGCCGTTAAGTTGGGCGGCTATCAGGAGGTTGTTTCTCATACTACGCGGGCTCCTCGTCACAATCAGGGCAAGGAAGAGGTAGACGGCGTTAGCTATCACTTCGTTAATGACAAAAAAATATCAAAAATGGTCCAGGAGCATCGGTTTATAGAAGTTAAGATGGTCCATCGCCATGTTTACGGAACCAGCATGGAGGCATACCATAACCCGATTGGAGTAGGTAAAACACCGGCTTTAATAATTGATGTTCAGGGTATAGAAGACCTGGTGACAGCGGTACCCAGTCTGCGCCCGGTGTTTGTGTTGCCTCCAGACTTTGCGACTTGGCACGCCAGGCTTATCCATAGAGGCGACATTGCCGCTACAGATTATATTAGTCGTCTAGAAAGTGCCATCATGGAGATTGGTATAGTCACAAAAAATCCAGCTTTCCAGCTAGTCATCAATGACGAAGTATCGCACGCTGCCCGGTCTATCCAAGCTGGCCAGGCCGATCGCAGTGCCGACAAACTTGCCATTATGAATGATCTGCTGCAGCACATCAAAAGCGAATTAGAAAAACTGCGTTAGCACTCTTGACACTGGAGTGCCAAGTGTCATATCATAAGTAGTACTGGCAGTGTAGGCTGCTGAGTGCAAATTATGACTACAAGACAGCAAAAATTACTAGCAGCAATTATTGAACAATACGCCGAGGTGGCTAGCCCCGTCGGCTCTTCGCTGTTGGCTAAGGTCTTTGGCGTTTCGTCGGCAACTATCCGTGCCGAGATGGCCGAGCTAGAACGGGCCGGCTATATCAACCAGCCACACACCAGCGCTGGCCGTGTACCAACAGACAAAGGCTATCGACTGTACGTAAATAGCCTGGCAGAAGAAGTCGCTACTCCAAATGAACGCCGTGGAGAGCGCGCCTTATCAGCTCGTGTCCAGGGTGGTGGCCTGCCGGAACGCACCATTCGCAACGCCGTCGATACGCTTGTCGAGCTCACTCATAACCTTGGCTTGGCAACTATTGGCGATCAGCTATACATGAGCGGTCTGTCTAATTTATTTGGCCAGCCAGAGTTTATAAACGGCCAGCAAGTCCAGCAAGTCGCTAGGTTACTGGACAACTTGGAGCCGTGGCTCCGAGAAGCAGCGCCCAACAAACCGCTTAGTGTCTATATTGGCCGCGAGAACCCAGTTGGGCGTAGCGCTCAGTGCTCACTTATTATCAGTAAATTTCGTAGCGAATACAGCGATCACAGTTACATCGGTATTCTGGGGCCGACTCGTCAGCAGTACCGCGATGTCATGGGGCTAGTTGAG
>JBDTKG010000101.1:0-13010 GCA_039935435.1 Saccharimonadales bacterium (SeqCode)
CCGGCGGCTCAAAGGCCTTGCTAAGCTGCTCGTCTTCGGCTGCCAACAATTCGTCGGCTTCGTGTGTGGTAATGTCGTCTACGGCCGCATCGATTTGGCTGGAGTCTGAGTTTGGTTGGTCGGCTGAATCCTCGGCTTCATTGACGGCCGATCTAGCTTTTTCTAGCCGCGGTTTCTCATCGCTCTGTAACTCTGGCGCACCAGGTAGCAATGGTGCCGTGCCAGCCAGTTTGTCATCAGGCTGGTTATCTAGGCTTGGTTTTTTGGTATCAGGCATACTATTTCCTAGCTTTGTCGTCCCAGACTGTAATATACGGCAACCAAAAAGACTATTACCAGCAGACCAAGCGCGCCATCTAGCCACCAGTTCTGACCAGACTTGCGGCTTGGACCAACTGGGCCGGCAATGGTCGTCGTGTTGGTAATGGTACTCAGCGGAATCACCTGACCGCTGCTATCCAGATTGTTAAAATCGGGCATTGATTGGCTAGAGGTTGTTTGCAAGTTCTGGCCGCCAGGTTGCTGCAGGGTGGAGCTCACTCCCGACTGGGGGTTGGTGGTCTGCCCGGCTGGATTCTGGGTTGTGGTTTGAGTGTTTTCCATTTATAGACAGTTTAGCATTAGCGGGCTGTCGGTTACAAAGGTTAGCTATGGTTACGGGGTCAAGCGGTTGATGTCGCGCGGGAACAGAGCCGCTTCTTTGATGTTAGCCAAGTTGAACAGTTTCTCGACTAGCCGTTCAAGGCCTAAGCCAAAACCGCCGTGAGGGGGCAAGCCGTACTTAAAGGCACTCAGATACGCAGCGTAACCACTATCGTCGGGGTTGCCGCCCGTAGCTTTGAGCTGCTTGATTAACTGCTGATAGTCGTGCTGACGCATGCTCAAGGTGGAAAGCTCAACGCCTCTAAACAGTAAATCGGCTCTCTCGGCAATCTTAGCGTCATCCGAGCTGACCTTGTGATAGAACTTAAAGGTTTTATCGGTGGCCGACCAGCCGGTTACAAAAACGGCATCGCTCGATTTGTTCTTGCTGGCCCACTGGCAAATCCATTTTTCTTCGGCCGGCGCTAAGTCGCCTTCGCTGCGGTGATCCTCTTTAGTAGTTGCAAAAAACATATCGTGAATCTCACTGATGGTAATACGCGGGATATCTTCGGCTTTAGCCGGCAACTTGGCTTGGGCCACGTTCCAGCTCTTGTAGGCCGCTTGGCAAGTCTGCCAGGTATCGTTAACAACATGAATGAGCAGGCCGCCAACTATGTTTTGCAGCTCCTCAAAGTCCACAAAACCGATTTCGCCATCAACCGTCAAAAACTCCGACATATGGCGCGTGGTGGCGCTTAGCTCAGCCCGGTAGGTGGAGCCGATCTCAAAAACGCGCTCAAAAACGCCCACCATCATTTGCTTGTAAAACTGAGCTGATTGAGCCAAAGTGGCCGTTTTGCCAAAATAATCCAGCTGAAAGACTTCGGCGCCGCCCTCGGTGGCCTCGGCCAACAATTTTGGAGTGTGAATTTCAGTAAAGTCTAGTTTACTAAGGTAGTCGCGAATCGAAGCCACTACGGCCGACTTGGTCTTAAAGATGGCTTGCTCCTGTAGGTTGCGCAAACCAATTGGCCGATTGTCGAACAGGGTTTCTAGGTGTTCCGGCTTGTGACTAAGCGGCTTATCGATCTCGATGGGCGGTTCGTCGCCGACCGGTACTTCCACCTGCAACTTGGGCTCGTGCAGTTCGGCGCCGCCCGGCGAACGCGGCTCATTAACAACCTTACCGGAGACACTAAGCACAGTGCCAATCTGCAGGCCACGTAATTTTTCGACTTCGTCTTTATCCTTAACTACAACCTGGGTCAGGCCGCGGCGGTCGCGGATATTAATAAAAGTGATGCCCCCAAGTAGTCGCTTTTTGTGCAACCAGCCCTGGATCGTAATGGTTTGGTCGACATGGCTGTGCACATCGCTACTGAGTATTCGTGTCATGAAAGCTATTTTAGCACATCTTAACAGAGGTGGCCAGAATTACTCTTGCGGCGTTTGGTGCTTTTGGTCCTTGTGAATCTTATCGGCCATGCGAGCAGCTACGGCCCGCAAGTCTTCGTACTGGTCAAACTCATCAACAATCGGCTGGCCAATAATCTGCTCCAAAACATCTTCGATAGTGATAATACCGATGACCTCTTCGAAACGATTAACGACTACGAATAAATGGCGCTTGGTCGACAAAAAAGCCTGCAAAGTTTGATATAGCGTTTGTTCTTCATGGACATAATTAACGGGTTTCTGGATGACTTCTTTGACTTTTCCACCGTGCGTTTTATCGAGTAGATCATGCAAGTACAATATGCCCACAATATTTTGCTTTTTGCCATCATAAGCCGGAAAACGGGAGTGGCCACTTTTGTGCAGCTCGCCCATCAAAATCGGCCCAATGGTGTCGTTTATATTGACCGTGACTACTTGGCTTTGAGGGATAAAGATATCCCGAACCAGCTTACTGCCAAAGGTCAAAGCGTGGCTGGCAATATCGATTTCTTCACGGCTCATACGGTTGTCGGATTGCTTTTTCTGGCGCTCCAAAAGCTCCAGTAAATCCTCTTTTTGATATAAAGCGGTGTGGTGCGGAGGGCTGCTATAGCGTTGAGCTGTCCGACCAATGGCTTCTAGTAGAGGGTGGATATAGCCCAGTAACCAACCGATCGATGGCGACAGTTTCTCGGCAAATTTTTGACTAACAGCAGTCACCCGGGTTTTTGGCAGCCACACAAAGCTCAGCCACAGCACCAGTAAGATGCACAGTAGGGCCAGCGGCCAGGTCAACAGATGTCCAATAACCACAAAAAAGACGGCCGTACAGACGCCAATAATGGCCCAAAGCAAAACCTGCAGGCTAATCCCATAAGACAAAGCTTTGAGTAAAATCTGAGCCGAGGCGTCACCGTGTTGAGCCCGGCGCCGAATTTCGTGTTTAGGCACATCACTGTAGGTTTTTTGCAGTGAAATGGCGGCCTGGGTTAATACCAACAATAAAAAGGCCAGAATCAAATGAAACATAACCATCATTGTACGATGGCCGCCCCGTTCTGACCAGTCAAGCCAGCCAGGCCTAACTGGTTGATGGCATGTTACTATTAAGCTGTATTAGATAGAATTATGGAGGCTCGACAGCACATGGATAAGCGATTTATGATAATTTTGGCAGCCGTTATTGTTATTTTCGGGGTTATTTTTTGGACTACTAAATCTAAAACAGATACTGTTGGCAAAAACGGTTCCACTAGCGCCGCCAGCCAACACATCGAAGGCAACAAAGCTAGCGGCGTCACCTTTGTAGAGTACGGCGACTACCAGTGCCCATACTGTGGTCAGTATTATCCGTTAGTTAAGCAGGTTGAGCAGCAATATGCCGACAAGATTAGCTATCAGTTCCGCAACTTCCCGCTAGTCCAATTACACCCTAACGCTATGGCGGCCGCTCGCGCTGCCGAGGCCGCTAGCTTGCAAGGCAAATTTTGGCAGATGCACGATCTTTTGTACCAAAACCAGAACACCTGGGCCAGCGCCAGTAGCCCGAGCAGCTTTTTCGACCAATACGCTCAGCAGATTGGGCTTAATCTAAGCACCTTTCACAGCGACCAAAACAGCGCTCAAGTTTTAGCCACCATCAACGCCGATCAAGCAGCTGGCCAGGCCCAACAAGTAGACGCCACACCGACCTTCTTTATCAATGGCAAGAAAATTGATAATCCGCCCACAGATGTGGCCGGTTTTGCCAAGCTTATCGACGCCGCTATCGCTACTAAAAAATAACAGTCCTGGTTTAGTAAACCAGGAACTGCTGCCAGCCAGCGCGGCGGACTTTGACGATCACTCGTTTTTCGGGTGAATTCATAATTTTTACCTCTACAGGCATGTCTTTGTATCTCCTCCCAGGCACTCCACAGCCATTTGACACTGTTTTCACAGTTACACAGATGACAATACCTGATTGTTTTATTTTTGTTGATTTTTGTCTTCAGGTCAGAATTATTTTGATTCTGGCCACAGAAGTCCTATACATTTTGTCATAGGCCGCTTGTGCTTGTCAAGCTGCTCATGCTTCCGTCTCTATATCGGTTACTTTCTGTTAAAATTGCAGTATGGACGCCAACCTATTTGCCCAGTTTAGCTTCATAATTGCCCTGGCAGCTGGCGTAGCCCTGTTAATGCGAATTATTAAGCAGCCTTTAATAATTGGCTACATCCTGACCGGTCTTCTAGTTGGCCCGTCAGTTCTGCACTTAGTTGGTACGCCAGCTACCTTTGAGGTCTTCTCTAACATTGGCATTGCTCTGCTGCTGTTTATTATCGGTTTAGGCTTAAACCCACGGGTCATCAAAGAGGTCGGCAATGTAGCCGCCATCAGCGGCGTTTTGCAAGTAGGCCTAACAACGGCCATTGGTTACGGCGGCGGTTTAATCTTTGGTTTTGGGCGCCGCGAGTCGCTGTTATTTGGCATTGCTCTGGCCTTTAGTAGTACCATCATCATCTTAAAACTGCTCAGCGACAAAAAGGAACAAACCAGGCTGTACGGCAAAGTTGTCACCGGCTTACTGCTGATTCAAGATATCCTAGCCATGTTTGCTCTACTGTTCATCACCTCCGAGGGTAACGGTGGCCATTTTGCGATTGGCAACTTGATCACACTGTTTGCCAAGGGTGCCCTAATTGCCATTCCGCTTCTAGTCATCGGCAACGTCGTATTGCCCAAACTGCACAAATTTATTGCCGGTAGTTCTGAGTTCTTATTCCTGTTTGCTCTGGGTTGGGGCTTTGGCAGCGCCGCCCTTTTTGAAATGAGCGGCTTCTCACTCGAGTTTGGTGCCCTGCTAGCTGGCATCGCTCTAGCCTCCCTACCCTACACCCAAGAGATCAGCGCCCGGCTGCGGCCGCTGCGCGATTTCTTTTTAATAGTCTTCTTCATCGCCCTGGGCACACGGCTAGATTTTGCTGGCATCGGCAGCCTATTGCCAATCATTATTATCTCCAGCTTAATTGTGATCGTCCTTAAACCGGTGATTGTGACGCTAATTATGGGCGTTATGGGCTACACCAAGCGGACTAGCTTCAAGACTGGGCTGGCCACGGCCCAGGTTAGTGAATTCTCGTTGATTTTGGTGATTTTGGCCAACAAACAAGGCTTGGTGTCGAACCGATTGGTGTCGCTAATTACCCTGTTGGCTTTAATCTCAATTGCCGTCTCGGCCTATCTAATTTTATACTCGGACCAACTATTTGTCTTTTTTGAAAAGCACTTTTTAATGTTTGAGCGTCACAAAGCTCGTTTTGAGCGCGACAGTCGCCGCAACTACGAATTGGTCCTGTTCGGTTATCGTAAAGGCGGTCACGAGTTCCTAAAGGTCTTCCGCGGTCTTAAAAAACGCTTTGTGGTGGTCGACTACGACCCCGAGGTCATCGACATTTTAGAGCACCAAAAAGTAGATTACGTTTACGGCGATATTGCCGACCTAGAACTGTTAGAAGAGATCGGCCTCGATAAAATCAAACTAGCCGTCTCGACTATTACCGACCACCCGTCGTCGCTGTACTTAGTTAAATTGCTAGGTAACATTAACCCCAATGCCGTGGTCATTTGCCATGCCGATACGCTGGAGCAGGCCGCCGAGTTGTACGCTGCCGGCGCCAGCTATGTCATGATGCCGCATTACATTAGCAGCGAAAAAATTGGCAGCTTGATTAAGCGCAGCGAATTCAAACGCAGCGAATTCAAACGTTTTCGCGAAAAGCACTTAGAGTACCTAGAAACGCACTACAAAGACTTCGAGACCGATGACGACGAGGCCGAACTTGCCGCCTCTGAGCCGGTGTCATAAAGCCCCTGGGCATTAATATACTGAGCGACAGTGTCTGGCACCATGCCAGCCAACTGCCTGGGCTGTAAACTACGAACGGCGCTAGACGTTAAGTCGGCCAACTCGGCCTGAATCGATTGATGCTCAACGCTGCTATCCGACGAATCGTGATCGTCTCTTTGCCCAACCACAAAGGTAAGGCGGCGCTTCAGCTGGTCAAAACCAGGCCAAGTATGAACTTTGTTAAATAAATCGGTGCCCATTAGCAGGTGCAGCTCGGCTTCCTCAAATTTCTCTTCTAGCCAAGGCAGGGTTTGGGACACGGTGAACTTTTGCTGTTGAGCAGGTAGCAGTTCTAGCTCGGGATAATCCTGCAAGGCCAACCAAGCCATGTTTAGCCGGTGGCGCAGGCTCTGAGCCTGCTGCTTGTGGCCAGGTTCTGGCTCCACCAAAAAATAGACCTTATCCAAGCCCAGCTGGTGAGCCGCCCGGCGGGCAAAAGCAATATGACCATGATGCACCGGGTCAAATGTGCCGCTGTAAATACCTATCTTCTTACCTGTGTTTTTGGTCATGCTGCCAGAGCTTCCTCTTGTTCAGCATTATTATATGCTACTTCAGCCAGTTTCTGCTTACGCTTTTCTGCCAGACTGCTGACTGGCTGGTACTTGACCCTCTCTAAGGCTTGGGCTTTACGGTAGATATCTCCCTTAGAACCTTTCCCGTATTTGTCGAGAGAGGCATTGCAGCCGGCTCTCAGGCAGTATGCCGTGCCGTTCTTGTCGCGCCTGGCCCGAACCTGCATTTTAAATGGCAAACGGTGGCCATCGATGCCGTAGTCGCAGCAGTAACAGCCGTCATGAACGTATTCGCAGGCAGCGCCAGTTGATGTTTCGCCATCTTCCTGATCATCCCCGCGGCCGCGGCCACCAAATTCTTCTTGGGGATTAAGCGGATCTAGTTCGTCTAAGCCGGCGTCAAGACCATCTTTTTTGCGGCCTAGACTAATTTGCTGGGCACAGCCGCCATAAGTCCGGCCAGCTCGAACACCAGATTGCACATTGCGAGACAGCATCCGGTTTAGCTGAGCTGGTGGAATTAGTGCTGGCATAAATTGGCCATAGGCAACTGGGCGGTGGGCGGTGGTCCTAGCGCTCGGCTCAACCCCGGATTCCAACGAATCTTGACTAACAAAAGCTGGCAGGGCCTTGCGGAGTTCCTCCACAGCGGCATAACGCAAAAACGAGTCCATTAAACGTCCATCAGCATCATCAAACCGAGATTTGTTCGCAAGCCTGATGAGGCCTTGGCGCACCTCTGGCTTAAGGTCATCACCAACCGTCAGCAAGTCAGCGGCAAACTGCTGAATAGTCGGGTTATTGTCTCCGCTGTGCAATGCCTGCGCCACATGGGGATAATAGCTCTTAAATATAGTGTCGATGGTGGTTTGGTGATTACCCACAAACTCCGTTACCGAAAAACGCTGGCTGGTTGAGCCCACTTTTTGGTAGTAGCGTTGCCGAAGCCGCCGCACATACCTCAGTGCCTCCTGCGGTGTTTGCTGTTTTTCGATGGCGTGGCTAAGCCAGTTGTTGGGCGACTCGTCCTCTGGCACCACGACCCCCTCCTCGGCAAAAATCTGCCGCCAGACATCCGTGTCGCTTAAATCTATAGTTAAAACAGCCGTTTCTAGGGTCGTTTCGCTAATTTTAGAGTAAGACTGCCAATATGCGACCCCCTCACGATAGCCAAGCTTTTTCCAGAACTTAGAATCAGCTTCAAGTTCTGCTTTAGGCTCCATACTTAGCCCGTGCAACGTAGTGCCAACAGGCATGGCATCGACTGCCTGAATTATACTAAGATCCACCTCGTCGCGGCCTGCCTGTATCGCCATCCTTGAGTCTGCTACGGCTTTATGCAGCGAAAGGTTGAGGCCCTTTTGCACCAACTCGACAATTGGCTCACCATTAGCATTGCAGGCTTGGCCGTTAATAATTGCGTATTCATGGCGTGACTCGACCTGAAGCTTATCTTTAAATTCCGCGTCGGTTTTAATCATCTCGATTACTGAGGTTTTAAAATCGTCGTAAGCCAACCGCTCCGAGCCAACTTCTGCTATTTCTACCAGGCCTGGCAGGGCGACAGCCCCCATCCGGCGAATAGTTTCCATAGAATGGGCATACTCTTGCTCAAGGTAATCCAAATTAATGGCTGGTCGTTCGATGGTGGCTGCGGCGGCCGGTGGCATTATGTTGGATTCCCCTCCTGCTCCAGTAGCAGAAAGGCCTTTGTAGAAGAGGCGCTCCTGCTCGGGAGACTTGTAGTATCCGTGTCTGGCTTACAGCTTTGAGGCTGATCACAGTTGCGGCACAGCTCAGGATTCGTTTTATAAAAACTTACCTGATTCCGGATTTTTATTGAACTAAACCCAGTATAGCACCACCCTGGCACGCTACATGTAGTATTTTTTGCTTGCCTGCAGGCGCTAGGGCTGTTTCTTCTTGAGCTCCGATAAACGGGTGATAAAACTCTGGGCGGCGCCTTCTAGGCCCAAAACGCGCAGAGTGCCAACCAGCACATAAAGCTCGTCTAAAGCGCCTGGTCGTAGCTGGCCTTGCTCGGCCTGCACAAAGTAGTATTCGATCTTATCGACCAGCCATTTTTCTTCGCCCGGTTTGACGGCATTGGTGCTTAAGGGTGCGTTAACCACCGTATTGACTACCTCTAGCGAGCGGGCCGCACCGGGCCGTTTTTGCAAATGACCGCGCTTGATAAGACTGTTAACATGCAAGGCAACTGTGGCCACCGAGGTGTAGCCCAGGCTGGTCATAATCTCGCGGTAACTGGGGCTGTAGCCATGTTCGCCAATAAACTTTTCGATAAAAACCAGCAGGTCACGCTGCTTTTTGGTGGGCCGAATCGACTCCACCGTTTCGGCCGGAATCGGCTTAGCTAGCTTAGCTTGGGGCGTTGGGTTGGGCGATGGTTTAGGCATGGTGATGAACCCGGCGCAGGTTTGGCGTTTTTTTAAATACCCAGGCGCGGTACCACAGGTAATTCCAGACCGTAAAGAAGCCTGAGGAAATAAACTGTCCAATAGCCACCACGATGCCGACTTTTTGTAGCCCCAACAAAATAAAGTAGCTAATGACGAAGTTGGCGGCCGTAAAAATAATGTAGCGCCAAGTAACGTTGCCAATCGGCTGGCGCTTGGCGTCGTCGAACACCCAGTAACGTTGCAGCAAAAAGTTGATGGTCACGCCCACCCCGTTGCCCAGCAAATTGGCCCACCACAGGCCAATGACTGGCGTCAGAAAAACGATAATAAGATAGGCTACCCAAAAATAGGCACCGCCGCTGACCAAGTACTCGACGATCCGGATGAGATTCTTGCGTTGCTTCTTTTTGAGTTTTTTCATTTTAGACCACTGCTGATTGTTTGGGGCCACTCTTAGTTGTTTGTTATTTGTTCGACTTTTTAAGTATAGCATTTTTACTGGCGGGCAGCGACATAGCCACGCCGGCCAAACCCCACCACAGTACCGCCAAAGTGTCGTCGGCCCAGGCGTGCGACAACATATTTACCAACGTTATGCCGGCTAAACTGGCCAGTAGCACAACGGCCAGCGGGTCGCGGCGGCGTTGCCACAGTTGCCACGCCAGTAATATGTTGATGGCTACAAACAAGGCTAACCCAAATATGCCCACCTCTTGAGCTAACTGAATATAGTAATTCTCGGCAATGCGAGGGGCGGCAAAGTTACGGAAAGAGGCCGGACCAGCTGTGCCCGGACCGCGGCCAAATGGCTGGTGCCAAACATCGCGCAAGCCCTCCGTCATGGCGCTGCTACGGGCAGCGTTACTACTGACGTAGGCTTGAGAATTTTCGTCGGAGTGGAAAAAGGTGTTTTGGACGCTGTCGTTGTGGCGTAATTGCCAGACGCCGCCGGCGCAGACTAAAACGGCTACAGCCGCCACAAGTAAAGCGGCTTTGCGAAGGCTTCGGGGCAGGTACAGCCAAATTAGCAAAGCCACAGCTACAATTACGCCCAGCCAAGCACTGCGCGAATAAGTGAACAGCAGCACGACGGCGCTGGCCGCTAACAACAGCCACAAGCCGCGGTGACGGCGAACAGCCCCCAAGGCGGCCGCAACGACTACAATTAGGTAAGCCCCCAAGGGGTTAGCTCCGCGTAGCGTCGATTGAATACGGCGGAAAGCTAGTTTTTGATCAACCGTTTCGACGGCCGGAATAGTCTGCGACCCGTAGCCAAAATGCTGCAAAAAGTAAGCCGGCAGCACAAACCGCTGCAACAGGCCAAAGCCCACCACCAAGCCGGCCGGATACAAAACAACTTTTAGCCAATGCTTAATTAGCAGGCGGCTGCGGCTACTTACAATCCAAACAATCAAAAACCAGCCTACTAGGCGCAGGTTGGTGATCCAGCTGTACAGAAGGGCGTTGGCATTGACGCTGTGGCGACTAAATGCCAGCAAGCCAAAACCCAAAAAGAAAACAATATAAATGACAATGCAGCGCACCAGCCACGACTTAGCCATCTGAGCTGCCAAAGCCTTGTGGCGGCCCAATAAACAGATGGAATAAATAGCCAACGGTACCATCAGCAGCTCTTTCCAAATTCTAAATAAGTCGAGATGGTTAAAGTTGGCGCCGGCCCAGGTGGTCAAAAAAGCGTGAAAGGGCACTAAAACCAAGATAATTAAGATTAGCCAGTTGGCGATTCGGCTGAGTTTGTTCTCTAAAGAAGTTGGCTTCATAATGATACAATCTAGTATATAGCAATGAACCCTAGGACCTTATGAAAAATAACGCCTCGTTTGTTTACAGCTTTTTCTTACTGATTGGCGACTTTTTGGCGCTAATCGCCGCCTTTGTGGGCGCTTACTTGCTGCGGGTTACCTGGGCCGACAAAGCGGTGGCCCACCCAGTTACGGCTATCAATTACCTATGGCTATTTGTAACTTTGGCTCCTTTTTGGCTGCTTATTTTTGCTTTGCTGGGCCTGTATAACCGCAATATTTATGAGAAGCGCTTCCGCGAGTTTGGCCGGCTGCTAATTGGCTCCTTTGTTGGCCTATTGTTTGTCATCTCTGTCGATTTTGTATCTGTTAACCCAATCTTTCCTGCCAAGTTAGTGCCGGTTTATGGCTTTTTGCTGGCCTTTCTGTTTTTGGTAATCTTCCGCAACTTAGCCCGTTGGCTACGGACCGTCTTGTTTAGTTACAACATGGGCATTAGCAACGTCTTAATTTTTGGCGATACCGATATTGCCGAGGAACTAGTCGAGTCATTAAGCAACAGCAAAACTTCCGGTTACCGAGTGGTCGGTTTGGTCAGTGCTCGCCAAAAGAGCCAAAGCCGCTTTGCCGACGTCGACATATTTGTTTCGGCTGCTCACGCTTTTGAGCACTTTGAGCCCGGCCAGATCGACAGTATTATCCAGACCGAGCTGTACGGCAGTGATACTCGCAACAACGAAGTTTTGGAATACGCTCAAACGCATCATATTTCTTACCGATTTATCCCTGGCAATTCAGAACTGTTTGTAGGCAACATCGAGGTCGACCTGTTCCGCTCGTCGGTGCCAGTTGTTACCGTTCACCAGACGCCGCTGGTTGGCTGGGGACGAATTGTTAAAAGGTTGTTCGACCTAATTGTTAGTCTAATTCTGTTAGTAGTTTTGTCGCCGGTCTTTTTGCTGATCGTAGTGGCCGAATTCTTTTCGGTCGGTAAATCAATCTTCTTCCGGCAAGACCGCTTAACCCGTTTTAACCGTAAATTCCGGGTCTTTAAATTCCGCACCATGAACCCTCGTTATGGCCACAGCACGGCCGAAGAAGACTTTGTGCTGATGGGCAAAGCCGAGCTAGCTGTGCAGTACCGCGCCAACGGCGACTTCCTAGACAAAGACCCGCGCATCACCGGCTTGGGCCGCTTTTTACGCCGTACTAGCCTAGACGAGCTACCACAGCTATTTAACGTTCTAAAGGGCGACCTTAGCCTGGTGGGGCCGCGGGCTCTGATTCCACAGGAGCTGGAGGTCTATGCCAAGCGGCACGCTATATTAAGTGTTAAATCGGGCTTAACTGGCTTAGCGCAGGTATCGGGTCGGCGGCAAATAAGCTTCGAAGAACGTCGCAAACTAGACATCTATTATGTTCAAAATTGGACCTTCTGGATGGACCTAACTATCATGGCCAAAACTATTCGAGTGATATTAAGCGGCGAAGGTGCTCAGTAAGATGGCTGAGGCAGTCAAACCAGTCAGTCCTATGGCTGTTGGCTCTCTGAAGGTAGCCATCGTCCACGACTGGCTGATTGGCGGCGGTGCCGAGCGAGTGGTTGAACAGTTGCACCAGCTTTACCCAGCAGCGCCCATTTACACAGCCTGTGCCACCGCCAAATGGAAGCAGCGCCTAGACAACCAAGTTATCACCAGCTACATGCAATACGGGCCGCTATTCAAGCTGCGCAAATACCTGCCCTTGCTACGCCAACTGTGGTTTAGCCGGCTGGACTTAAGCGCTTTTGACCTAGTAATTAGCAGCTCCGGTGCCGAGGCCAAAGGCGTAAGGGTGCCAGCCGGAACCGTCCACATTAACTACTGCCACGCTCCCACCCACTACTACTGGGGCCGCTTCGACCAGTATCTAGAGAACCCCGGCTTTCGCTATTTTAACTGGCTAGCTCGATTGGGGCTCAAGCTACTTGTAGGCCCGCTGCGACGCTGGGACAAAAAGGCCGCTCAGCGACCCGACTACATAGTCGCCAACTCCAGCTACACACAGAGCCAAATTAAAAAGTATTACGGCCGCGAGTCCGAGGTAGTCCATCCGCCGGTTAATGTGGAAAAGTTCGCTGGCCAATCCCAGGCTGGAACACGGGCGGGGCTAGTAATTGCCGGCCGCCAAACGCCCTACAAACGGACCGATTTAGCGGTAGCTGCCTGCACCCAATTGGGCTTGCCGCTGCGCGTCATCGGCAACGGACCCGACCATCACAGATTAGTCAAAATGGCCGGCCCAACAATTACATTTTTGACTAAAACTGGCAACGCCCAGCTGGTAGAGCATTTTAAGACCGCTACCGGCTTTATTTTCCCCAGCCTAGACGACTTTGGCATCGTGGCGGTGGAGGCC
>JBDTKG010000102.1:0-26966 GCA_039935435.1 Saccharimonadales bacterium (SeqCode)
GGCAATAAAAATAGCCCGACCTTGCGGTGGGGCTATTTTTGCGGTTGAGGTAGCGAAAAGCTTAGTAAGCTTTTTTGGCGCCACCTTTGACTGCTTTTTCGGCGTTGTCCTTAGACATCATTGCGCAAACTGTGGTGCCGCATTTTGCGTGCTTGCCTTTGGCCATGAAGCCACCTTTGGCAGTTTGGTGAATCTCTGGAGCTGTTAATTCAACGCCCTTTTCCTTACATTTAACGCAGTATCCTGTAACCATGTCTATCTCCTCCTGAGGCGATTCTTATTTTATAACTTGTTTCATTATACCGCCTGTTGAGGATTTACCTAGTGCGAAGGCGAAAAAAAGGTGCCGGAAGAGGTGGAATCTAGAGTTCTCTGACTGGTTCGATTGGCACTTTTGTATGTGTATGATGAATGATATTACGGAGGTCGGGTAATATGGCCGCGAATACGATGACCACAGCGCCAATGTACATGCTCAAAGTTATTTTCTGGTGGAATATGATTGCTCCAAATATGATGGCAAATATTACCTCGGCTAGGCCGACCAAACTGGCTATACTGGCATCGACATGCTTGTAGCCAGTAATCGCTAGCCAAAAAGCGGCAGCATTAACAATCGAATAAATGACCAGCCAGAGCCAAGCATGGTTAAACTGGGGCATTACCTGCTTCTCACCCAATAAGAGAGATATTGGTAAGTGAGTTATGGCCGTAAAAACCCATCCCCAAAAAACTAAAAGTGCTGGCGAGTATTTATGAGACACTTTTTTAGTTGAGGCTGTTTCGCCACCACTCGCCACGCCATTGAATGCAGCAAGCGCCAGGCCGATGGGGGCAAAGGCTAGTACGGCCGCACCGAAGACAATTGCTAACCCGACAAGAGCAAGAATCATCGCTGCTATTTTTACCCGCGTTATCTTTTCTCCTAGGTAAAATCGGCCTACTATGTAGGCAGTAATGATGAATACCGAATAAAAGATAAGCTGCACGCTGCCAATAGGAGCGTGGTTGAAGGCGTAGTAAAGTGGTACCTGCGTACAGATGCAAAAAGCGATGAACATACCAACTTGTGGCCAGTCTTTTTGTTCGATCCTTCTAAAACTCTTTGATTTGATCATGAATGGCAACATGATTAACATAATAATTATTGAGCGAACCCACGCCTGATAAAATGGCTGAAAGCTCGGCCCCATAAGACGAGACCAAACACCGTAGGTGCCGAACAAAACTGCCGACAGCAGGATCAAACCGTAGCCAGATAGTGAGGATTTGCCGGAGTCTTTCATATTGCTAGTTTACCCGGTTTGGGAACTCGTTTTTGCTGGCGCTTACTATGTTCTCGACTAGCTTGACCACGCTGTTGTACATTGATTCGTAGGTGGCCCAGGCATAGGCGGGAGCGGCCCAGACATTGCCTTTGAATTTAGCGAACTCCTGGGGCTCGCCCTCAAAACCGTAGCCGTATATATCGCCATTGGCAACCATGTCGAGCAGTAGCTGGTGATTAAATATAGCGTGAACGATGTCTACAACTATGGCTCCTTTTTTAATTGTACGAAGCATGTCGTCGCTCACAAGCGAGACCGTTTCGTCGTTCTTGGCGGTAGCCGGCAAGATAACGTCGGCTGTAGCTAGTACTTCTTCCAGAGTCATTTTTTGGTATGCGTCGTTCGTTGAGGAGCGTGACCAATAGACAACATTCATGCCAAGCCCAGCACATCGCTCGGCTATAGCGGAGCCAATGTTGCCTAGTCCGATAATCCCTGCTGTTTTTCCTTTGAGCTGTACGCCTCGATACTTCATAAAATCTTTGTCGAAGTCTAGCGGGAAGCCGTCCTTGATTAGCTTTGGTGTTTGTCGGGCTAAGTTGAACATCATGGTGATGGCCCATTCGGCAACCGCCTGGGTATTGAAGGCTTTAATATTACAAATTGGTATGCCAAGCTTGTTTGCTGCCTCGGGTTCGACCCATTCAAAGCCGGTCGATTCTGCAAAAATGCCCTTTAAGTGGGGGATATCCTGGTAATCTTGGCTTTTTAGGTTCCAGCCGACATAATCGGGGTTTAGGCAGAGAAGGCGATCTTCGTCGCCCTCAAATAAGGTCTTACAGTCGCTAAGTGGCGCGACCTTCTTTGTGACTATCGGTTCTATGCCATTTGTTTTGAGTTTTACGAGCAGATCGTCTGTTATCAGTTCGTCCCAAAGTGGGTCAAAAATAAATGCTTTCATATGTACCATATTGTAACAGATAGTCAGGGCTTCGTTTTGCGTGGAGAGAATGTAGTCTTCGGCGGTGTTTAACGGGTCATTATTCTTGTTGCAGCAGTATTGCTGAAGTTAAAACAGTGTTTTAGAATGGATTAAGAAAAATGCTGTTGGTGCATACACTAAGAAACTGATGAATTTGGGTTTGTTTCGGAATAATTAGTGAATACAGACTATACTGTTCTCTATGACAACTGAGCAGTTAGAGACAAGTCTCAACAGGGTCCACGAGTGGATTCGTGCGGCCGACCAAAAAGCAAGTATTTTTCTTGCGCTTGTTCTGGGTGGTTTAGCGCTCGGCGGTAATGAGTTTCTTGGCTATTTATCCACTATATTTAATGATAAGCCAGTTTGGCTAGCTACTGTTTTAATGTTGAGCACCGTGATTTTGGTATGGTCTATCACGGAAGCACTGTTTATCATTAAACCCTCAGTTGCAAATAACGCCAAGTCATTCACATACTTCGGGCATATATCGCAGATATCTTTGAGTGAGTACCGAACAATAGTTACTGAGGTGAGCAACATAAAGTACAAGGATGAGCTCATAGAACAAATTCACACATCTTCAAAAATTGCTCGTAAGAAACATGAACAATTGGCAGAAGCCGTGAAACTATTTTGCTTATATGTTCTAGTTATGGCAGCGATAATCGGACTATCTTATGTCACTTAAAGATGACATTTCCAGTGGAGTCGATAGCTATTACGGAGACACTTACAAAGTCGTTAACGGCAGATCTGTTCCTTCCGCAGGTAACGTCGGCCTAGGTAAAGTTGGAGTCAGTATCGAGCTAGCAATGATGTTTGTTGATATCAGAGAATCGACTAAAATCGTTGACGGTCTGAGACGAATCAGTGCAGCGCGAATGTATAAGGCATTTTTATGGTCGGTGACCAAAATCGTTAAGTACTACGACGGTGAAGTGAAAAGTTTTAATGGAGATGGTGTGTTAGTGGTGTTTGAAGGCTCTGCCAAGTGTAATCAAGCTGTCAAGGCGGCCTATATGATCAACTGGATGGTTATTAACAGTTTAAGGCCGCAGATGAACGCCTATTTTAAGAGAAATAATAGTCATGAGGATGTTCACTTCGGTTTCGGGATTGGCATAGACGTTGGCGATATTCTTATTGTGAGAGCCGGCTTAAAAGGTGCAACGAACAGTGATTTAGTTTGGGCTGGAAATGCAACCAACATCGCCGTCAAACTCAGCGATTTAGGAGATAAAGATAACCCAATATACATATCGAATCGTGTGTTTAATCTCCTTAATGATGAACAGAAGCAGTATCTGAATAGAATTAAGGCTATATGGGAGAAGCGTTATTGGACCGCGAAGGACAACGCTATTATTTACAGAACCAGTTACTGGCGACACCCTTAGTTTGTCACCGGTACCCTATTCAATATAAAGAAGTCGAATAACTACTTCTTTATCTATACAAAGGTTGTAATCGTCAACCCGATCAAGAGAGCTCTTCAAGGTATGGGTTCGGGGACAGGCAATCGCTGCGTTCATCGGCAGGCCTAGGGCTCGAAGCCAGCTTCTGCGCCTAGGCCTTGGCCGTAACCTCCTGGCCGACGCATCTTTGCCGGTGGCAAATCTGCTGGCCAGCGTTTAAAATCACGCTCCCGAAGGCCAAGAAAAAAGACCCACCTTTGGTGAGTCGTTTTCCTTGGTGCGGGTGAGGGGACTCTAACCCCTGGCCTCGTCCTTGGCAAGGACGCGCTCTAAACAACTGAGCTACACCCGCGTGGTGTTTTGGGCTACTTGTAAACCGTTTGTAGCACTGGGCAATTATAGCTTACCACCCCTAGTGTTGCAAGCTACGGCTGGCACTTGGCATGCTGCTAGGCTTTAGTGCAGCAGCAGTTTGCTGGCTTCTATTAAGCCCCAGCCAGCTAAGATTACAAAGGCTAGGCTGCCGGCTAGCGAGATCAGGGGGTTTTTGACGGCGGCGATGGTCCGCTTGGGCGATAGATATAAGAAGATGTTAAGAATCATGTGCCCAATAAAGACGCCGCTGGCAAAGCCGACTACATTAACGACGTTAAACAGCGGCACGTAACCGGCAAAGTCATCCAATCCTAGAATGAAGGGGACGGTAAAAGCCATGGCCAGCAGGGCCCAAAAAGTAGCCCTATGGCCACTGCTCAGCGATGTCGAGGGCAGTAGTTTGCCTAAAAGCGGCTTAAAGGGGCGGTTGATGGTTACTAGGCTGCGCTCAAAACCGCTGACAAATTTGCCCAGCCAGCTGGGGTAGTGGTGTTTTACTTCCAAAATGTGCTCTAGGCCGTCCTCGGCCAGGCGTAGCAGCACCAGAGCGGCGACGACAATCATGATGGCCAGCAGCCAGTGGACCTCTTTAAAACCGGCCCACAGCAGCAGCACGGCCATGGTACCCACGGCGTTGCCCAGAGCCGTACCAACCTCGATGGCGATGCGACCTTTGAGGCCTTGGTTGTGGCTCATCAGGCGACCAATGAACATGGCAAAGTCAATCGATGTTTTAAGATAAACGGTCAGACCAATCAAGATGTCGGCAATTTGCCAGCGAATAGCGATCTTCTGGCTCGAAAAGTGGTTAATAATGACAACTTCGCCCACTACCAAGCCAATCATTGCGGCGCAAGTTATGGCCGTTAAAGGCAGGGCAATAAGTTGGTTACGAACAGCCTTTTTCATCGCCTTATAATAACAGACAGCCAGTGACATTAGAGTGTGCCACACTGACTATGGCAATAAACTAGGCCACAGAGTACAAACCATGAGCGATTCGTTAACAACTGACTATATATCTGTGTACCGGGCATGGAAAAACTTCAGAAAATCTAAGCGAGCCGGCCCCGCCATCGATGAATTTGCATATGATCTGGAAGCAAATCTGGCCCAGCTATCCGCAGAACTGAGCGATGGATCATATCAACATGGTGGATACCAGGCGGTAGTGTTGCACGAGAAGAAACGACGTGATTTAGCAGTAGCCACAGTCCGCGACCGTGTTGTCCACCGACTGCTCTACGACTACCTAGTAGCGATTTACGACAAAAAATTTGACCCAGATGTTTGGTCATGCCGCAAGGGCAAGGGATTACATGCTTGCCTAGCAAGAACCCGGAAATTGCTCCAAATGCACTCTAAGGGGTACGTCTGGCGAGCCGATATCACTAAATTTTATGACAACGTTGGCCACGCTACATTGCGGGGCTGCTTGCAACGGAAGCTAGGCGACGATGACAAGGCCATGGCTCTAATGGACGAGATCATAAGCAGCTTCTCGAAGCTAGAAAGAAGCCATAGGGGCATACCTATCGGCAACTTAACTAGCCAAACATTTTCAAATATCTACCTTAACGAGCTTGATCGGTTTATCCGACACCAGATCAAGCCGCTGGCATACGTCAGATACGGTGATGATTTTTGCATATTTTGGCCAACGCGGCGCGGTGCCCGCATTGTCAGGCAACAGGCCGCTGACTTTCTAGCAAATAATCTAGGGCTCTCACTTAACCCCAAAAACGATGTAGTTGTAGCGGCCAAGCGGGGTCTAAAGTTTTTGGGTCACAACATCAACAGAGGGCACATAGCTGTAGATACGCACACCACCAAGAGCGTCATTGGTAAGCTCAACCGGCGCAACGCAGCTAGCTACAGGACGTTGCTGCTAACTCAAGTCCAAAAGGAGAGAATGGACTGGATTTTATTAGAAAAAGATGTTGACGTATAGCAAAAATACTGTATAATAGGCTTTGAATTTATAGGCAAGTAGAGGAGTGTTAACGATATGACAATTGAAGGTTTAAGAACGGCTCCGCAACCCAGCGAAGTTGATATGAGCGACCTAATTGGCGCTTCTGTAGAAGCCCTGAATGTCCTTGGTTTAGTTGAGGATCGCGATATGGTGACCGAGTCGGTCGCCGCCGAGTTTAAGGCTCTGGGTCAAGCCGGTCGTACAGGTGAGCCTTACATCCAACTTCCTCGCGGTGTTATTACCTTAGATGACCTTGTACAAGCTTCCGATAATGTTAGCTACGCTAACGACAGAAAATATCCCGAATCTTATGTATATCGTGAACTATGGACACCTGGCGTTGGAACCGAAGGCTACAAAGCCGAAGACCTAGACAACCTTACGCTCGGCGGCGACGGCAACTTTGTCCCTCACGCTAGGTTGGCCGTTCATGGTCCGGCTAGCGACCAAGAGCCTCTGCTTCATTTTTTGGGCATGCCTTTTGACGCAAAATCCGTAAAACGGAAGGAGCCAACACAGCTACAGGCCGTTGAAGAGGCAGTGGCTACTTACAGAGCCGAAGGACACAAAGACTTTGCTATGACTGCTTTAAACTCTAAAGCCGTGGGCTTTATTGCCCTGACCAGGCGCTTTAAAGGCGAAGCTATGCCAATGACCTGGGGTTTTATGCGCGATGCAACGTTGCCTCGTACTACTGTGGGCGGCGACTCGGTTGTCGGGTACGTCTGTTCCGTTGGTGACAGGTTCAACCTGTACAGGTCTCGCGGTTACGCGCGCTCGGACGATGGCGTTGGTCTCTCGGTGGGGCCAAAAGATCTTAAATCTTAAGCTTCCTAATTTCTTCTCTTCTTTTTCTTTCTGCTAAAATACAACTTGTCCATTTTGTATCGTTTTAGATAGGCAAAGTCTGGCGCAATTGCATTGCAGGTTTTAGCTAGCGATCAAAAGCGAACACAATTTGCCCCACGTGCGTCTCGCGCAAACTAACTGACGTTTCGGCTATTTGCGAGTAGTCTGAATCCTGGAGTGCTAGAGAACAAACTGTGGACGGCGACTCGGTTGTCGGGAACGTCAATTCCAATGGTGACAAGTTCAACCTGAACAGGTCTAACGGTAACGCGAACTCGAACAATGGCGTTGGTCTCTCGGTGCGGCAATAATGTTTAATCGGACAATTTACTGCTGTGTGCTTTTACGCCAACCGCCAAGCATACGACCAATTTCTACGACTTTGGCTTGTAGTTGGTGCAGCGTTGTTTCGTTGGCTAGCTTACCGTTTAGCAGTATGCGCAGTTGAAACTGCACAATTTCGGCTTGCGCTGATGCTTTAATTAGGTACGGGCCTTTGTGGGCCGTGGGTGCATATTTGGCCATGATTAGCAGCTCCAACAGCTGTAGGACGCTGTTTTCTAGCCGCCTACCAATCGTTTGGCGTTGCAGCGCCGGTAGCTTATTGGTTATTTTGGAGACATTTTCGTATAACTCCTGAGTTCTGTTGATAACTGGCAGTTCCTGCATCACCGCAGTATAGCTTAAAATGAACGTATGGCAGTTTCAATTTTAACGTTAGCTAAGCCGGCTCGAACCAATAAGCAGATCCAGGAGTATCTGTCGGCTGTTGATAGGGGATTGACGGGCCGTTTTGTCATGCAAAGCGGCAAGGGATGGTATGTCCGCAAGCCTGATACGCTTAGAGGGAGATTGTTTGCTACCAAAGCCAAGGCTATTTCTAAGGCTCACCAAGAACTGGCTAAGTCAAAAGGCGAACTTTTCATCTTTGATAAAAACGGCCAGCTGATAGGCCGACAGTAGACGCTTCGTTGCTTCATAAATAATAGACCGCCGTTGTCAGCTGAGTGTGGCACACTGGCCTGGGGCAATAAAAAAGACCATCGGCTTATTAAACTGAATGATCTGGTTGTGGTGGCTCCTCTCGGACTCGAACCGAGGACACAAGGCTCTTCAAGCCTCTGCTCTACCAACTGAGCTAAAGAGCCGTAACCTCGGTATTTTACTTGAAATCGGCCATTTACTCAAGCCAAGCCGGGGCTTATTTCTTTTTAAAGCGCCCCTTGTCGCGGGTAGCTAGCTTGGCGATTGACTTTTGCAGCGGCTCGTCCAGGCTAATGCCCTGGCTGTTGGCCAAGCAAATCACGCTGTACAGGACGTCGGCCAGTTCACCGGCTAGGTCGCCGACGCTTTCGCCCGGCTTAGGTGGCTTATCGCCGTGTAGGTGGTTGACTACCCGGGCCACTTCGCCGACTTCCTCAGTCAATCGCGCCAAAATACTGAGGGCGCACCAGTAGGGCAGTTCGTACTGCTGCAGCTCATCGTCGATCTGCTTTTGGTAGTCGGCCAGGGACATCGTTCCTCTTACCCTATTTCTCTTTAGCGATGAAGTCGCGGACGCTGTTGACGGTGTCCATGAACTGGGCTGGGAAGATTATGGTGCTGTTCTTCTCGGCTGAGATTTCACTCAGGACCTGGAGGTTACGCAGCTGCAGGGCAATCGGGTGAGCCGAGATGATGTCGGCGGCATCACCGAGCTTGGCGGCGCTCAGTTGTTCGCCTTCGGCAGCAATAATCTTGGCCCGCTTTTCGCGCTCGGCTTCGGCCTCTTTGGCCATAGCCCTTTGCATGCTGTCGGGCAGCTGAATGTCTTTTAGTTCCACGTTGCTAACGTAAATACCCCATTTTTCGGTGGCTTGATCCAAAATGGCTTTGACTGATTCGTTAAGCTTGGCAGTTTCGCTGAGTACGTGGTCCAAGCTGGTTTGGCCCACAATGTTGCGGACGGTAGTCTGGGCAATTTGGTATGTGGCCGAAACAACGTTCTCAATCTCTACGATGGCTTTGATAGGGTCGGCAATTTGGTAGTAAGCCACGGCGGCTACATCTATAGAAACATTATCTTTGGTGATGATCTTTTGAGCCTCAATTGGCAAGGTGACAGTGCGCATAGAGACTTTGCGCATGCGGTCAATAATAGGGACAATGATGCGGAAGCCCGGCTGCTTGATGTCGGTTTGGACCTTGCCCAGGCGAAAGACCACGCCTCGCTCGTACTGGTTAATAATGCGGGCGCCGTTGGCCACGATAAATAGAACAACTATAACTATGACTAAAACTAATCCAAACATGGCGCCCTCTTTCGATTGTTAACTTTTCATTAAAATAATGGTGGAGCATATCGGATTCGAACCGATGACCTCTTCCATGCCATGGAAGCGCGCTAGCCAACTGCGCCAATGCCCCGTACTCAAACTGTCTTAACAGAGATAGATTGTACACTATCCGGCGTCATTTTGCCAAGCAAAGGGGCTGGCAGCCTGCTACAATATAGGTATGCCTCAAAATACGCCTCACAGCTCTGCGAAAAACTGGGCCAGAGACTACCAAAACTGGGTTGAGCAATTTGACTACCCGTGGTTTATACAGGCTGCCTGGGCCACTGGGGTTGTTTTGTTGCTGTTAGCTGGTTGGCTGTGGTGGAGTTACGGTAGCGTTAAGTCCTATGACGTCTTTTGGGGAACTATTAATAATAGTCTGGCCACCAACGCCGTAAGCAAGCAGGTCAGTAGCAGCTCGGGTGGCACTACTATTGCTTTGAGCCAGCAAATTAGCCTGGGGGGGCAGAATGCTGTCACTAGCCGGTCGGTCATAACTCAGGGCCAGGGCGATCAGCAAACGGTGGTTAAAACGGAGTCCATCGCTACGCCCACCACTAACTACAGTCGTTATACCAACATTACAACTAGGCAATCTAAGGCAGCAGCAGTTCTCAATTTTAAGCCGATTTTAAATATTTGGGGCAAGGAGGCGGTTAATGCTAGCGGCAACGGCTCATTTGCTCAAGCTATTTTCGATATTATTCCAATCGCAGATTTGCAGCCGGCTCAGCGCCAAGCCGTAGTGGCCAGCATGAAAACTGGCAATGTTTACACGGTCGACTACTCGGCCGTAAAAAAGCATCACCAGAATGGCCACCTAATTTACGACTATACGCTAGCAATTGCGCCCGATGGTTACGTCAATATTCTCAAGCAAATCGACAACGACATGAACCTAAATCAACTGACCAATTTAGATGCTTCGCAGTACCAGGGTGCCGTCGCCGTTAAGGTAACGGTCTCGATTGATGCCCATGCTCGCCAGCTAGTCGGCCTGAGCTTCGACGGCAGCAACCAAACCGAAAGCTTCAGCAATTACGGCTACGCCCCAACCATTCAGATACCCGCTAAAACGGTGCCGCTCAGTCAGCTGCAAAACCAGCTTGCGGCAACTTTAGGGAGCAAGTAAACATGATAAAAAAACTACTGCGCTTGGTAATAGTTAAAATCCTTGGCTGGCAGGTGCGACGTTTACAGCGTAGGCATCAATTCAAAGTAGTTGGGGTGGCCGGCAGCGTCGGCAAGACTAGTGCCAAATTTGCCATCGCCACCGTTTTGGCGCAAAAATACCGAGTTCGTTTTCAGGCCGGTAACTACAACGATTTAGTGACGGTGCCGTTAATCTTTTTTGGCAAAGATTTGCCTAGCTTGTTTAACCCGTTTGCCTGGCTAAAAGTATTAATTAGTAATGAACTGCAGCTACGCAAACCGTATGCCTATGACGTGGTCGTGGTAGAAGTCGGCACCGACTACCCAGGCAATCTTATTAAGTTTGGAGCCTATCTGCGTTTAGATATCGCCGTGGTGACAGCTATCAGTCCGGAGCATATGGAATTCTTCGCCAATCTAGACGATGTGGCCACCGAGGAGTTGTCGGTCGGAGTCTATGCCGACAAGTTGGTTGTCAATGCCGATTTGTGCGACCCGCAGTACCTGAATATTCCGGGCTCCATGGTAACTTTTGGCGGCAAAACAGCCGACTATAAACTCCAAGATATCAAGTTTTCGGAAGAATCGGCCAGTTACCAGATTCATCACCAAAGCCAAGTTTTTAAACTGAGGCAGGCCGCAGTTGCCAAAAGCGAAATTTACAGTGCAACGGCGGCATCGGTGGTGGCTGAGTTATTGGCCTTAGACAAGACGCAAATATTGGCCGGCGTTGCTTTAATAAAACCGGTTAGTGGCCGCATGCAGCGGTTAGCTGGCCGTAAAGATTCCATCATTTTGGACGAAACCTACAATGCCAGCCCCGATGCTGTCATGGCGGCCTTGGATAGCTTGTACATCTTTAAGTCGGCTCATAAAATTGTCATTTTGGGTAACATGAACGAGCTTGGCCAAAGCTCGGCCAGCGCCCACCAGCAAATTGGTGCCTACTGCGATCCGGAGCAGCTGGAGCTGGTTGTGACCATCGGGCCCGACGCCAACCAATACCTAGCACCGGCTGCCGAAGAAGCCGGTTGCCGCGTCAAAACCTTTACCGACCCTTATGCCGCTGGCCAGTTTGTCAAAGACCAACTACAGCCCGGCAGCGTTATCTTGGCCAAGGGCTCGCAGAACTTAGTTTATGCCGAGGAAGCCATCAAGCCTCTGCTAGCTGACCCGGCCGACAGCGCCAAACTAGTCCGCCAATCGGCCGCCTGGACAAAGAAAAAACAGGAGAACTTCAAACATGTCAGAATTTGATTATCACCACTCCCAAGCTTACTTCCGGGACGACTTCGTGCCCTTTTCCGAAGCTAATTTAAGTATTGGATCATCGCCAGTATTGTACGGGTTGTGCGTTTATACCGTTTTTGCAGCTAGTTGGGACCCAAAGGCCAAGCAGCTATATGCTTTCCGGCTCAAAGATCATTACAAAAGGCTAGTTAATTCTGCCAACATCATGGATTTTAATTCCTTTTCTAAAGTCTGGAGTTATGAACGTTTTGAATTGACTATGCTAGAGCTGCTGCGCCGCAACAAGGTTCAAGAAAATGTTTTGGTGCGAGCGGCTGTTTTTGTTGATGAGCTACTAGCCGGCACCAAAATCCATGACCTCAAAAATAGCTTTAGCGCCTATGTTTACCCGATGGGTCACATCTTGCCAGACGACGGAGCCCATGTTTGCGTGTCTAGTTGGCAGCGGACGGCCGACAACGCCATTCCGTCGCGGGCCAAGGTTAACGGTAGCTATATTAACGCCAGCCTGATGAAGAACGAAGCCTTGCTAAATGGTTACGACGAAGCCATCGCCATCGACGATCATGGCCACGTGGCCGAGGGCACAGTAGCCAACCTGTTTATTGTCCGCGGCGGCAAACTGATCACGCCCGACCCAGCCACCGACATTCTGGAAGGCATCACCCGTGATACCGTTTTGCAACTAGCCGCTGAACTAGGTATTCCAGCTGTGGAGCGCAGCATCGACCGCAGCGAACTGTACATTGCCGACGAGATTATGATGTGCGGCAGCTCGGCCCGGGTGCTGCCGATTTTGTCTGTCGACAAGCGTCAGGCTGGCAACGGCCAAGCCGGCCCGCTAACCAAAAAGATCGCCACCGCCTTCCAAGTCGCTCAAACACAAGACAGCCACGGCTGGCTAACCAAAGTCTAAGAACTGCTCGCATATTTATGCAAAACAGGGTATAATATAGCTCAATACTAAGGTTAGGAGCTTGTATGGAACTGATCGATGCCCTTAGATTTATCCAGCAGCAAGAAGCCCAACATAAGGCTCTGGAAAAACAAAGTACCCAAGATGTTGGGCCTGAAGGTGTGGCCTTGCGAGAACGATTTATGGCGCTCGGCCAACGCGTCGTGGACTTAGCCGGTTTGCAGGCCGGTCTAATCTATAGGTGGCCCATCGGCCGCGACAAGCAATCTTCTAAATACCGCTACGCCGTAGATTTAGGTGAAGGTAAGACTCTTACCGTGGCGACCGATACTATTCAGGACCGAGGCGTATACATCCCGGATAGTTTTGAAGAGATCAGGGCCACCTGGAAGTTTGGTGATGGTAGGGCCGTCCGTGAGGCTGTGGCTTCGACTGATCTTGATAGAGTTAGTTCTGCAGCAGTCTCCCAGAATTTGCTTCTTTTAGAAACTAGCCTCAAGGTTGCCGAAGAAGCCCCGCTGGCAATCCCATTCAGTTCCTAGCCATAACGGCTTGGCATTAGGTATACTAGAAGTAGATGAAACGATACGATCCCAAGACTCTGGAGCCCAAGTGGCAGAAACGGTGGGCGGCAGATAAGCTGTATGCCGCTGTAGATTTTGATGCCACTCGGCCCAAATATACTATGCTGACAGAGTTTCCGTACCCTTCGGGCGACGGCCTGCATATTGGCCACGTCCGGGAGTATAGCTTGGCTGATGCCGTTGCCCGCTATAAACGAATGACCGGCCACAATGTGCTGTATCCGATGGGCTACGATGCTTTTGGCTTGCCCACCGAGAACTACGCTATCAAGCACAAAATTGCCCCCCAAGCGGCCACCGAGCACAACATTGCTAACTTCCAAAAGCAGTTCGACAGCCTAGGCCTGAGCATCGATTGGTCGCGTAGCTTCCGTACCACCGACCCTGATTATTACAAATGGACTCAGTGGCTATTTTTGCAGTTTTACAAACATGATTTGGCGTATCAGGCCGAAGTCGACATTAACTGGTGTCCGCATTGTAAAACCGGCCTATCTAACGAAGAAGTTGTTAACGGCCGCCACGAACGCTGCGACACGCTAGTCGAAAAAAAGACTCTAAAGCAGTGGATTTTGCGCATTACCAAGTACGCCGACCGCCTGATTGACGGCCTGGCCAACGTGGACTACCCCAGCCGCATCGCCGACCAGCAAATCAACTGGATTGGCCGCAGCCAGGGCGCCGAGGTCGACTTCAAAATCGGCAGCCGCAAACTAACCGTCTTTACCACCCGTGCCGACACAATCTTTAGCGGCGCTTTTCTAGTTCTAGCCCCAGAGCATCCTCTTGTTGATAAACTTACAACCGATGAACAAAAACAGGCTGTTCGCGATTACGTGATTGCTACTCAGGCCAAAAGCGAAATCGACCGTCAAGACGATAAAAAAGAAAAAACGGGCGTTTTTACTGGTAGCTACGCAGTTAATCCTGCCAACGATGAAAAGATTCCCGTCTGGATTGCCGACTTTGTTTTGGCTGGCTATGGAACCGGCGCTGTATTCGGCGACATTCACGATGAGCGTGACTTCGAATTCCTCAATAAGTATGATATTCCGGCTAAGGTAACCGTAGTTCCAGAAGATGCCAAAGAAGCCCAGAAGGTTAAAGACAAAGAATACGCCTACACCTCGGAAGGAATTCTGATAGACTCCGGCCATTTTAGTGGTCAACCTAGTGCCGAAGCCCGCGATAAGATTATTGCTTGGTTGGCCGAAAAGGGTGCTGCCCGCGAGCGCGTCAACTATCGGCTGCGTGATTGGATTTTTAGCCGTCAGCATTATTGGGGCGAGCCAATTCCGATTATTCATTGTGCCAAAGACGGTGCCGTGCCGGTTCCCGAAAAGGATTTACCAGTAGTTTTACCGGAGGTCAAGAATTATGAGCCAACCGATACTGGCCAGAGTCCGTTGGCAGCTATTGCCGATTGGGTGAATGTAAAATGTCCCAAGTGCGGTGGCCCGGCCAAACGTGAGACCGACACCATGCCTAACTGGGCTGGCTCCAGCTGGTACTATCTGCGCTACTACGACGCCCACAACGACCAGGTTTTTGCTGACCCCAAAAAGCTCAAATACTGGGGCGAAGTCGACATGTATTTGGGCGGCATGGAACACACTACCTTGCACTTGCTGTACAGCCGATTTTGGCACCAATTCTTATACGACCAAGGCCTAGTGCCAACGCCCGAACCTTACCATGCTCGCCGTGGCCAAGGCATCATTTTGGCAGCTGATGGCACCAAGATGAGCAAAAGTAAGGGCAACGTGGTCAACCCCAATGAAGTTTTGGAGGCTGGTTATGGGGCGGACGCGCTGCGTTTAGCCATCGCCTTTTTGGCGCCTTACGATCAAACAACGCCTTGGAGCCCCGAAACGGTCGGTGGCACCTTTCGCTTTGTGCAACGGGTCTGGACCTTGGTCCAAGAGTTTGAGGAGGCCAAGCCTGGCACCGCTGACGATCGAGCTTTGTTAGTAGCAACTCACCGGGCCATCAAAAAGGTCAGCCGCGACATCGACAAGCTGAACTTTAATACGGCCGTATCGGCACTCATGGAATTTACAAATCAGCTTTACAAACTCAAGCAGAGCGATGGTTTTAAAGCCGGCCCATGCTGGCAGTTTGCCCTGGAAAGCCTAACTCAATTGCTAGCGCCACTAGCGCCTCATATTTGCGAAGAGATTTGGCAGCAACTGGGCCACGAACATTCGGTGCACGTTTCGGCTTGGCCAACATGGGACGACAAGTTTTTGGCCAGCGATACCATGACAATCGTGGTTCAGGTTAATGGCAAGGTTCGGGCTCAACTAGACTTGCCAGCCGATAGCACCGAAAAAGCCGTATTAGCGTCGGCCCGCAAAGATCACAAAGTTGACAGTTATGTGGCTGACAAAGAGATTATTAAAACCATTTATGTTCCAGCCAAGCTAGTTAGCTTTGTAGTTAAATAACGCTTGTGTTTGACGGGCTTATGCGTGTAAAATATTGATAGAATGTTTACAAAAAGGAGGCAAGATGGACATCAAGATACCAATTATACAACCAAAATCGGCCCATCCTAGTCCTTCGCAGGGTCTACTAAAAGCCACTAGCCAGATTTAGAACGGAGCTAAGGGTGGCCGATAAAAAACTTCTGTTGGTTGATGCCAATATTATTTCGCATGCGTTGACGGAGACACAGACAGCTGCCTACGTTAAGCTTTTTGCGCGACTTGAGAAGCATTACAAGTTTGTTGTTACAGGATTTACGAAATACGAAGTTATGTGCACCTCAGACAGGGAGCATAAGGCCTTGATTGCAGAGTACCTAAGTCAGAACATGGCATATGTAACTCTATCTGCGCCATTGATGGACTTTGCCGCAAAACTCTGCTTCTTATATCAGAAGCATGCGAGTACAAAAGGGCATAAAATTGGTATGGGCGATATAGTAAATGCGGCTTTTGCGATCGCCAAACCCTGTGCGGTACTAACGATAGACAACATGGACTACCCAGCGCCCTTCTTTATGGAAAGCGAGCGTGAGCATATTCGATATAAGACTAAAAGGCGGGACAATATTACTGACGTAGTGCATATATTGACTGCGGATATAAGCTACACAAAAAGTTGTTTCGATAGGCATCAGGTATAAGCACCGTGGTCACCAAGCTTGATAGGAGGCTCAACATCGGTTATAATTACCTTCGAAGTTCAGCAATAACAATATTTAAGGAGAAGTTTTTCTATGGGTAAACCCAAGAAGCGAACATCGCCCCGCCGGACCGGCACCCGCCGTAGCCACTTGGTCATCAAGTTGGCTCGCAAGGTGAACGCAAGATCACCAGTCAAAGCTTTTACGACTCGCAAAGAGTTTGGTAAAAAAGACTTAAGCTAAACAAGCTTTTAACCGGCTCTCGCCCTTAACAGGAATTTAACAATATGGCATCAAATCGTCACCTCGGTCGAATCGTCGCACTCCAGACTCTGTACGAACAAGAGTTTCGTCTAAGTTGTGGCGACAAATTGTTCGACCTAGACCAGGTGTTAGACCGTAACATCTCGCGTTATCGTGACACCATCGACGACCGCAGCTTCATCGTTAAATTAGTCAAAGGGGTGACTAAGGAGCAGGACGAATTAGATGCTGTTTTGCAGCCGATTGCCCCGGAGTGGCCGATTGACCAGATTGCGCGCATGGATCGTTTGGTGCTGCGAATTGGCCTATACGAATTACTGCACGAACCGGCCGTGCCACCAAAGGTAGTTATTAACGAAGCTGTTGAGCTGTCCAAAGCTTTTGGCGGCGATAATTCGTCCAAATTCATAAACGGCGTTCTAGGCACTGTGCTTCGCAATCAACAACCAGAAGTAGCCGACAAGCCGCTCCCAGAAAAGACTTCAAAAGAATCAGATAAGGTATCAGAAAATGGTAAATAGACCCAAACCAATTAAGGGCTTTCGTAAGTTTGTTAACAAACATACGCCGGCCATCAAAGAAGTTGTCCGCGAGCCAACCGCCGGCGGCATTATTTTTCGCCGTAATCCTCAAAAGCAGCTAGAAATTTTAATGATTCAAGATGCCAAGGACCGCTGGACAATACCTAAAGGCCACATTGAGCCCGGTGAAGCCGCCAAGCACACTGCCGCCCGCGAGATCACCGAAGAAACCGGCCTTAAAGAAATGAAGGTGTTGGATTGGCTGGGAAAGATTAACTTTCGTTACCGCCGCCAGCAACGACTGGTCCTAATGACTACAGAAATATTTTTGGTTAAGGCTCTGGGCGACAGCGACGACCTCAATCCCGAGGAGTGGATTCACGGCATTAAATGGTTCTCTACTAAAGAGGCCTTGGACAAGATCGAGTACGAGGACATTGGCAAACTTATATTGTTGGGATTAGCCAAAATCCGTGAGGCTGGACTATAGATTATGCAAGACAATAGCGAGTACAAAAATTTTGCAGAGCAAACCCTAAAAGTAACTTTTGCGGAACCTCAATTGCTGGTAACGGCTTTTACACACCGCTCCTATGTTAATGAGCACAAAAAAACCGTTAATGAGCACAACGAACGCCTGGAGTTTTTAGGCGATGCCGTGCTAGAGCTGGTAGTGACAGATTACCTCTATAACAACTACGTCGACCCAGAAGGCATTTTGACAAATTGGCGCAGTAGTTTAGTGCGCACCGAAAGCATCAGTGCTGCCGCTAAGAACCATGACTTCGAACCGTTGCTACGTTTAAGCCGCGGCGAGCGGCGGGGCACCGAACGGGCTCGGGCTCAGATTTTGGCCAACTGTTACGAGGCAGTAGTCGGCGCCCTGTATCTCGACCAAGGCTACCAAGCGGCCAGCGACTTTATCCACGCCAGTCTTATTACAACCTTTGCCGACATTTTGGCCACTGGCTCCTGGATGGATCCTAAATCGCATTTTCAAGAGATGGCTCAAAGTCACGATGGTCACACGCCCATCTACAAAGTGATTAGCGAAGAAGGCCCAGATCACGACAAAGTCTTTACGGTTGGGGTTTATGTTGGTGGTAAGCTGCAAGGCAAAGGCAATGGACCCAGCAAGCAGGCCGGTCAACAAGCAGCCGCGCAAAAAGCCCTGCAAAAGTACAATCAGGACTAACGGCCACTTCTAGCTGGATGTGCCAACCGGTGGCTTAAGTTGACAACAGGGGCGGTAATCTGTAGAATAGGTTAGATTGTTCGAGTTTAATAATAACAAGAAAGTGAGCGCTTAACAGATGTTAGCTATTCGTTTGCAACGAACCGGCCGCAAAGGCCATGCGCAGTTCCGTATAGTTGTACAGGACTCGCGGCGGTCTCCCACCAGTGGACGTTTTGTCTTCCTATTGGGTAATTACGACCCGCACAGCAAAGCCCTTAACCTTAACAAGGAAAAGGCTGAATATTACTTAGCTAACGGCGCCCGTCCATCTGACAGGGTAGCGCGCTTACTAAAAAACGAAGGCATCAAGTTGCCCAGTTGGGTTCAGCTAGAGGTCAAGCAGTCTGCTAAGATCCGCAACCCCGAAAAACTGCGCAAAAATCAACCAGCTAAACCAGTCGAGGAGCCAGTCGTTGAACCTGCTGCCGAACCAACTGTTGAAGCGCCAGCCGAAGTTGTAGAGACTCCAGCCGAAGCAGAGCCGACTCCTAAAGAAGAGCCAGCCGAGTAGTTGCAGCCTGGGCTATAATATAAGTACATCAGCTAAGGGAGGATTTCTGGATGAGTAGCAATATTGATGAACAATTTGTAGAGTATGTAGTTAAGTCATTGGTCGGCAACCCGGACGCCGTTTCGGTGGTTCGAACTGTCGACGACCGGGGTGTTCTGCTTGAGCTAACCGTTGACCCGGAAGATCTGGGACGCGTTATTGGCAAGCGCGGCGCTACTGCTCAGAGTTTGCGAACTTTGCTGCGAGCCCTCGGTACCAAAAACGACTCACGTTACAACCTAAAAATTGTTGATAACGGACCAGAACGTCCAGAACGAACCGAGCACCAAGACAACAAGGACCACCAAGAACGTCCAACCCGAGCAGCGCCAGATCCTAAACCGTCCAATCATCAGTCAGCCAGCGACCAGCCAGCACAAGACGTGCAGCTAGATGATGATGACGAAACGGCCGCTCAGATGGCAGAAGACGATACCAGCGACCTAGTTAGCAAGACTCGTAAAGAACTAGAAGAGTTTGACGATCTAGACCTCTAAGCGATCGGTTGCTGCGAGCCATTATGAAAATTAACATTATCAGCTTGTTTCCGGAGATGTTTCCAGCTGTCTTGAACGCTAGTATGCTTTGGAAGGCTCAGGAGCAAAAAGCCGTTGAGTTTAGTTATACCAATCTGCGTGATTTTGGCTTAGGGCCGCGGCATCAGGTAGATGACACGCCTTATGGCGGCGGCGATGGCATGCTTCTGAAGCCAGAGCCGATAGTAGCGGCTATTGAACAAGCCAAAAATATACTACCAACGGCCAAGGTTATTTTGGCAACGCCCCGCGGCCAGCTTTATAAGCAGTCGTCCGCCAAACAGTTGGCTGCCGCCCAGCAAGATTTAATTTTTGTTTGTGCTCGTTACGAAGGCTACGACGAACGGATTACGGACTACGTCGACCAGCAGTTTTGTTTGGGCAACTATGTGCTGACGGGCGGCGAACTACCCACCATGACCATGATCGACAGCATTGTTCGGTTAATACCGGGCGTCTTAGGCGGCGAAACCTCAGCTCAAAATGAATCTTTCCAGGGCGATGATCAAGCTATTGAGTATCCGCAGTATACCCGCCCCGAAGAGTTTAGAGGCCAAAAGGTGCCCGATGTATTATTGAGCGGCCACCATGCTCAAATTGAAAGCTGGCGTACTGCGCAGTGGCAGACTGCCGGGCAGTCAAGAGCAGGAGAGGATAAATAACTAATGGGCGAGGTTATCGACCTTTTCACCAAGAAGTCTATCGAAGAACCCGTTTTTACGATTCCTTTTGCCGAAGACTCGACAATTATCTCAAGGCCTCATGAGCCAATCAGTTCGGCTGAATTTGCCCAAGAAGCTCGCCGCCGGAAGACAATGCAACTATCAATCGACGGCATAACAGCCGCTTATCGTCTGGCAAAACCTAAGCGTTTGCCAGTTCGGCTGATAATTGTCGAGGATCCCAAATTTGAACAGGTGCAGGCGGTGGCTGGCTCGGGGCTTAAAACCCCAACTCAAGTGGCTGTGCCGGTTTCTTTCCCCCAAGTATTACATGATGATGGCTATTTGGGGCGTCAAGAAGCGATGCTATTGGCGGCCAGTTACTCATATGCTTACGGAACGTTAGTAGACGGGGTGCGCAATAGTCGATCCGACCGGGGCGTGAGGGCTAGCAACAAAGCTTTTCAGCCAGAATGTTGGCAACCAGCCGAGGCCTTTTTAGGCAACCGAGCCGTTATTGTGCCCCGGGTGGCTGCTGCTGTTGCCTTGGACTTGTGCGGCATCGATGAGCCGGTGATGTTGCATCACGAGCATTCGGCGCAGCCGTCTCAATTAGCGGCTCTCCAAAATCCAGCCGTACCGAACGATGTATCAGCCTTTCATGAAATTGTTCAAGCGGCGTTCCAACGCCGTTTTTGAGAGCCGGTTAGTCGCGTTGCAGATCGCGGTGCTGAAAAACTAGGGCACCGGCCGAAGCCAACACTAGAATAGTCACTACCATAACAGCTAAGTTGGTGGTTCGCAGTCCGTGTAAAGCAACCGTAGGTTTGTCGTAGTAGTAAAAAACGGTAAACTTTTGGGCAGCTGCTAATTTGTGAACGGCCGGAGCCATGGAACTGACTAGATAGCTCGCAAAAGCCACAATACTGGCCAGCCCAATTGTTAAGCTGCGTTTGCCGCTGATGGCGCCAACGGCATAAGTCAGTGCTCCAAAGACCATGGTCAGTAGCCAGCAGGCCAGGCAGGCCTGTAGCAGACGGCTAATCGACATTGAGCCATGGATGGTTGGAAAGCTTAACCAGACGCCAAGGCCGATAGCTAGGCAGGCTAATCCGGTGATGAGGCATCCAGCCCAAAACCTCTGCCAGTAAACTTGTTGACGCGAAACCGGCTGAGATAATAGCGTTTCTAGGGTGCCACGGTTTTCGTCGCCAACGCCAATGCCAATATAAAGGACAATTACCATAATGAGCGTTAACATTGGCATGCGCATGGCAAAAATTTGCTCGTCAACGTAGCCCGGCACTGTTTTATAGCTTGCCGCCTGACCCAAAAAGCCTTGCAGTGATTTAGGTAGGCCATTTATAACTTGATCGAATCCGGCATTCTTAAAATAGGGAAAGAAGGCCATGGTCACAAAAGCCATCAGCGCTAGTCCAATGCACCAAGCTAGCAAAAACCAACGTTTGTCGTAAATGGTTTTGGTGAAGACGTTATTTAACATGACTAACCTCCCCAGTGGCCGAAGGGTCCTGATAATAATGCAGGAATAAGTCATCCAGGTCGGCATCCTCGATGGTTAAATCTTTAACCGGTAACTTAGCCAGTGCCTGCAGTAGGCCACGGTAGTTACCGTTAATCTTACAATTTACTTGGTGGCCATCAATCTGTATGTCGGTCAGTCCGGGCACGCCTTGCAGAGCTTTGTGGCTGGCCCGGCTTAGGGTTAAGCGCACCTTCTTAAAGGCTTTGGCTTCCAAATCCCGGAGTGGTTGGACGTCGACCAGCTGCCCGTCCCGAATAAAACCAACTTGATCACACAGCTGCTGAATCTCGCTCAAAACGTGAGAAGAAATAAAGGCTGTTTTTCCGCGCCGCCGGTGGTCTAGGATAACTTGTTGGAACTCGGCTTGAACTAAAGGGTCTAGGCCGCTAGTTGGCTCATCTAAAATCAGTAAATCTGGATCGTGCATGAGGGCCGCTACCAGTCCTACCTTCTGTTTGTTGCCGCGTGATAATTGGCTCAGTTTTTTGTCGGTTTGACAGCCAAAGCGGTCGACCAGTTTTTGGATATTACTCCAGGGCACATCGCCCCGCAAATTGGCACAAAATTCTAGGTATTGGCGGCCAGTCAACCGGTGATCCATCTCCATATCACCAGCCAAGTAGCCCACCCGGCGGCGAATATTAATAGCGTCGTGTTTGCTGTCGAGACCGAGAATATTAATCTTACCGCTGCTGGGACGGATAAAATCTAGTAATAAACGAATGGTAGTTGTCTTACCGGCGCCGTTAGGTCCTAAAAAGCCAAAAATCTGGCCTTGTTGTACCTCTAAATCTATATCTTGGACGCCGCGGCTCGAACCATACTTTTTGGTGACTTGGTTAAGAGTAATAGCGGGCACGGGCATGCCCTAATTGTAGCAGTTAGTAAGTACTTTGCCACAAAGTCATTTGGCGACGCCAGTAGTGGTTGGCTGTGGCCTCTATTTGGTAACGGCCAAAAAGCCAGCTGACAAGTCCATACCCTACCAATGCGTAAACAATGCCGGCGATCTCGTCGATGGCGTAATGCTCACCCATGTAAACTGTGCCAAAGAAGATCAGGAACGGATAAATAGCCGCCACAAGGGCCCAGCGTTTGCCAAACAGTTTGTAGACAAAGACAAACATCAGTGTGGCATAAGCGGCGTGCAGCGACGGCATAGCCGCAACTGGGTTAGGAGATAATTTATTGTAGAGCGACGGAAAGTCCTGAATGCCCAGAGCGTACCAGACTTGGCTGGAAATTCGTTGAATTTGTCGATATAGCCATTTTGGGCAGGCTACCAAAGAGCCACTTGTCGGCGTGGATCATCCAAACATATTCGACTCGGCTGTTGAGCCCTGGCACCAGACTGCGGAATGAATCATAACCTAGTAGCAGCACTACAAAGGGCAGCAGGTGCTTAAGCATTTCTTTGGCTTGGCCAAAAATCATAAAAACAAAAGTAGCCAGTACGATCAGAATATCGGGCGTCGGAAAGTTAGGGTCACGGATAAAAGACTCTATTACGTAAACAGCGCCAATTATGCCAATTAACTTAAATATATAAGGCTTGATGTTGCTCATGCGTCTGTCCATAATTTAAAAATCCAGCGGCTAAGCGTCTCGGTCTAGTATAGCCTGGGCATACTGGATCGGCTACCCGTTTCTTCATATTTCACTAAGCATATGGATTCATCAGCACGTGTCGTATACTAGTGACATAAAAGAACGCAGCACATATAGAGGCAGATAATATGGACTACACAAAATATAAAAATCTCGAGTTCAGACGTAAGTATTTCGCCTTTGTTCCACAAATTACAATTACCGATCCTAGCACCAAGACGGTCGTTGGATTCATTAAGATGAAGATGTGGAGTATCAAGGGAGATATACGTGTTTATACAGACAAAACGATGCAGCAGGAGATTGTTCGCATAGGCGGGCGCCAGATGGTTAGCTTAAAGAAAATCTACAATATTTTTGATAGTACTACGGGCGCAGAGCTTATATCTATTCGCCAGAACAGCCTGAAGTCTCTATTCGTTCGCAACCATATGGATATTGTCTCGGGTGACAACAGGCCGTATGGCTATATTCAAGAAACTAGTAGCAGTCTGGCTTTATTTAGGCGTTGGATAGAAGTTATACCGTATCTTGGGGCACTGATTGGCTTGTTCCTGGCATTCGTCCCTCAAACATTTGAAATTATGTACGATCCACAGGGGTCTAGTCCGCAATTAGTAGGAAGAATCGTCCATAAAAAGAACCCGGTGGTAGTTAAAATGTCGCTTGATACCACTATGGCACAGGTTGCTCTAGACCCTAGAGTTTGCGTCTCGGCCGTTTCTCTGCTCAGCATTTTGGACGCCTCGAAAAATAAATAAGGCCAGCGCTTACTCCGCCAGAGTTATGCTTCGAACTAGAATATGAGACTATCGTGTTGCCGTTACCTGTGTTATATCGTATAATATAGTTTATGACTAGTGAGCAATCGGAGCTTGAACCCCAGTTAATTGAACGTGTAATTCTTTCGCGTGATCAGTATGAACCGGGAACTTATGGCTATGAACTTTTTCCAGAAATTCTGGAAGGACGTTCGCGGCCCAGCGACTGGGCCGACCAAAATTTGTATTTAGGTGAGAAAGCCAGAGATGTTGCCGCTTCGTACGGAGTAAACACTGCTGCCGACATAATGCGCCTACCCACAAGCACCTTCGACGAACACGTTAGGCACAAGCATCACATCAACAAAAAACTCAATAATACATTGGAAGTAATTACTGCTCGCAACGTTCTTACACCCGAAGCTCGATTGCTTCGCGCGACGTTGGGCGCCGCGCAAGGCCCAGTTGAAGCGGAAGACGAACCACTACTTAGAAGTGCTGTAACCCAAAGCATCCAGCAGCTCGACGTTCAGGGTTGGAAGATTAACCCCCGGGCTAAAAAGATATTAAACTTAAGATTCGGGCTAGAAGATAACCAGCCTATGACCCTGAAACAGGTGGGGCAAGAACTTGGTATTACCCGAGAGCGAGTCCGGCAAATTGAGTCCCGAACACTGGCAATTTTACGTCACTCTTCAAGTGCTGATACACTGAAGCCTTTCCTAACACTACCGCTGCAAACAGTTGGCCGCGAGATGGGTTGGACTTATCTAAAAGATATACCCGATGTGCCCGGGCCTATGGTTGATTACTCAGCCGATTTATACGTTGCTCGTAAGTACTCGTCTTTCCACCGAGATCCTAGCCTTAAGGAGGCCCTGAGCATACCATTGTCAACAATAAATATAGAGGATCGGCCTGAGTTTTTGGCGACAATGAGAAGGTTCCTCCAGGCCACAAAACAGTATGCTATTTTCGGAGATGTATTTGATGTCGCTTCGGGCCCAACGAGTCAACAAGCCACTGCTGGCGCACGCAGCTTGCCGATTGAACAGATTGGCCTTCCTGCGGGAGTAACCTATGAATTAAACCGTCGCGCGCTCCGAACGCTAGGCTCACTGTTGACCATTAGGCGCGATGCAACTGGCCAGATAATTGATTACAGCCCGCCAGTTGGCCAAAAGATTCACTCCCGCGTCTCGAAAATGCGTTTTATCTTGGATTCCATGCTCGATTCGCTCTCGCAAGAGTAGAATCAGCACTAATCTCTTAGAGGTCGTCCAGTATTGCCAATGCTATAATGTGACCATGGCAAAACAGAAGTCTTTAGATGCAATTAAGGCCGGTTGGGATGGTTTCACTAGGCCTTTAGAGGGGCAGGTCTTCCAGCACTATAAAGGTGGAAAGTATGAAATCGTGGCTACTGGATTCTTCGAAGATACTGAAGCTCCGTGCGTCGTATACAGGTCTCTTGAGAAGAATATCGTCTGGGTACGGACAGCTAGAAACTTTCTTGAAAACATCGAACACGACGGCGCTATACAGCCGCGATTTGCGCCAGTCGGAATGATTATTCCGAGGTCAGACCGTCCTGCATACGAATGGCCTCCAGGGTTGCTATAACCCAATGTTCAATATACTCAAAGTGTGACCGCGGTTTTTTCATTAACTTAGGCGAGTGCCTCGTTTTGGGGACAATGATATAATTGCCGTGTTTAGCGGCCGCGAAGTAGTGCTTTGGTACCCTAGATGGGACAACTTCGTCAAGCTCGTGCACTATGATATATACGAAGCCGTCGTAGTTTTTTACCCCGTCTGTGGCCATACTGTTCACTAATGTATCGTTGGAATCCTTTGTACTCGTCCAGAGGGTACGGTCTTCGCTGCGCATTGTTTCCTTAGACTTGAGCTCGAACTCGTCATCTGGATAGTTGGCCGGAACTCGCATGACAGCTGCATGTGCAGGTCGTTGGCCGATTAACAGAGCAGCCAGGTAGCCACCAAAGCTCCCACCAACGACAATTATTTTGTCGTACCCAAGCTTTTTGAGCTCATCAAATACAGCTACAACCTCATCGAATTGCATCTTTCTGGTTGATTCGTCTAGTTGTAGTTTGTGCAATCCGTGACCGGCCGGGTCGAGGGTGGCAAAAGTCATTCCGGTTGTCTTTGACATTCGTTCTACCCCTTTGCGATGTGAGTCCATGGAGCTAGACCAGCCTTGGATCCATAAAACGCAGTATTCTTTGCTCGACTGCTCTGGGATGAATATTCGCCAGGGTACCTGATCTGTGCCTAGATTTAGAGTGAAGTCTTCTGTTTTCATATACACACTATAGCAAACGAGGCATCTAGGTCTAGAACCAAATAACTCCTTAGGATTCTTCTACAAAATAAAACGCTGCCTTTTCAATAGCAGCGTTATCGAGTTAGTTGTGTGATTGTGACCTCTTGTCATGAACCATTCGGGTCACCTTTGGTGCAATGCTTGGTTAAGGTGGAGGGATATCGCCGCCTGCGCGGCTCCTCCGCTCAAGCTTTCTCGGAGTAAACTCCTGCGAGAGCTTTCGCTCCGCCGAACCCCAAACGGGCTTCAAGCCTTTCACCTGGGATACTAAAAAGACCACACAAATGCGTGATCGTTTTAGTATGGCTAGGGTGGAGGGATTCGAACCCCCGATCCTGGGACCAGAACCCAGTGCCTTACCACTTGGCCACACCCTACCGGTAGCTTTGCCACGTCAACTTTTGCGGCAGTTAACAGATTGGATTATACCTAAAAAAGTCCATTTGAGCTAGTCCGCCGCTACACTATGGCCTAGCCTCAGCTGGCTGTAGTAGAATGGGAGCAGTTTGAAACAGTATATATTTAGGTTTATCGGGGTGGTAGGCACCATCTTTGTGGTTGTCTCTTTTTTGCGCGACCCTAATTTTCCGACGCCCGATATCCTAATTGTACTGGCCACTTTTGTGTTTATGATATTCGGCCAAGCCAAGGAGATGCTCAAGCACTTGCTACCCTTTGTGGTCCTGCTATTAGCTTATGACTCTTTCCGCAGCCTG
>JBDTKG010000103.1:0-1732 GCA_039935435.1 Saccharimonadales bacterium (SeqCode)
TACTAACTCGGTCCCAGCCCGGAAGGTAGCGTAGATAGCTGGGCATTTCGATGCCGCAGTAGAGATGCGGCCGCTTGCCCATCTTATCCAATATGGCCTCCAAAGCTAAGCTACTAGCTAAACTGTCGCCATCGGGGTTGTCGGCTTGCAAAATGACAATATTGGTGGCATCACCAATGATCTGCTCTATCTGAGCGGCTTGCGGATAATTACCGGTGTTGGTGGTGGATTTGGGCATTGAATATAGTATAGCGTACTCTAGAGCAACTGCGTACGGCCTTCTAGGGCTCTGCCAAGAGTAATTTGGTCGGCGTATTCTAGATCGACGCCAATCGGCAGGCCGCGGGCTAAGCGGCTGATCTTAATCGGTCGCGCGCCAATTTGCTGCTGAATGTAAAGAGCGGTTGATTCGCCTTCGACGCTAGCGCTGGTGGCTAGGATTACCTCTGTAACCTTGTCTTCGTCCAGTCGCTTAATTAGCTCTTCGATGTGCAGTTGGTCGGGGCCAACGCCGTCGATGGGCGAAACTAAGCCTCCCAGCACATGATAAGTGCCCTTAAAGCTACCCGTCTTTTCTAGGGCCACTAGGTCGAAGGGCTCGGCCACCACAGCTACCAGTTGTTTGTCACGGGACGGGCTGCTGTACAGTTCGGACAGCTCCTGGCCCTTTTTGACTAGAGCAAAGGTTTTTTGGCAGTAGCCAATTTGCTGATGCAGATTAGTTAGCTTGTCGGCTAGCCGGCTACTTTTATCGCTATCGTGGCGCAACAAGTAGTAGGCGTAGCGTTCGGCGGTACGCGGCCCAACTCCGGGCAGACTGCCCAGGGCTTCGATTAACTCCTCTAAAGCCGGTGGTAGTACCTGCATATTGCTATAAGCCTAAGCTATAGCCCTAAATTGCCCAGTGAGCCCATCAATGGCTGCATTTTTTCGGCAGCGATCTTTTGGCTCTCGGCAATGGCTTCCTTAACAGCATCTTCTACCCAGCGCTCTAGCTGGCTGATATCGTCTAGGTCAACCGAGGCGGGATCGATGTGGATGTGCTTGATCTTCTGCTCGCCAGTAATTTCGACCTTAACGGCACCATCGCCCTGCTCGACAGTTATAATCTGTTTTTGTAGTTCTTTTTGGACCTTGCGGGCCTGCATTAACATCTTGGCCTGATCAAATCGGCTCATATTGACTCCTCTATTGTGCTTTTACTGTTTAATTATACCAAAAACTTGCTCGGTTTGGCTGTTCTTGGGCCAGGCCACAAAATAATGCCGCGTATTGTAGTAGGCCGACAAAACCACTAACAGGCTTATCATGACCACGCCAATAAAGCGGGCCAAAGGATTACGTGGAAAAACGGTAAACCATTGTTGCAGTAACAGGGCTACGCCGGCCGCTATCACCATATAAACCACCGGCATGGCAATAAACAAGGCAACCCAGCCATTTAGAACAGTTAGGACTAGGGCTAGAATGGCCACTGCCAGCATGGCTCGTACCCTGTCTAGCTTACGCGAAGCGGCCAAAACGTAAATGCCTAAGCCCAGCGCCACTATCGTAAAGACATCGAACAGCGGTAGCTGGCCTAGCCAGCGGACGGGCATATTAGGTCCTTGCAGCACCAACCACAGAGGCAAATGCCAAGCATTAGACCACAATTGGCCAATATTGAGTTGGTTCGGCAAGTATAGCCACTGACGGATCAGGCTGGGGTGAGTTATAAAGGCGTACAGCAAGG
>JBDTKG010000104.1:0-1576 GCA_039935435.1 Saccharimonadales bacterium (SeqCode)
TGCTGCTCAACAACGACCCTGAGCCATTTTTGGACCCTGTCAATGACAGTGGGCGCGACTGCTATGTAGACAAGCACGGCCAATTACATGACGTCACCATTAGCTGCCAGTCTGTAACGCCGCGCGGGATTGACTTAACGATCGACGGACATCAATCGGGATGGCGGCTAACCATTTCCAAATATGCCGAAACAAAAACCGACGTCATTGTTGGCTTAGGAGATGACAGCGTGACTAGCCATCTGCCTGGCGTCGCTATTTACGACTTGATGGTGATTGATGATGCGGCTGGCAGCAGGATGCACGAATCTAGTCTATATAGCCTGACCAGCGACGAAGAAGGAGCTAGCCTAACACCGCAACGAGCCGAGCTGCCAGGCAACATGACGCTAGATGAGGCCGACCAGTTAAGTAACCCTCAGGTGGTTTCGGCAAGCCAGTTTGAAGCCTCAATACAAGAGTACCGGCGCCTGCTATGGCAGATAGCAGCCGATGCAACGCCCATCGCCAGCTAAGCTCTTGGCAGCTTTGCTATAATAAGTGTATGAGGATTACTAAATGGGAGCACGCCTGCCTAGACATCGAGCTGGGTGGCCAACGATTAATTATTGACCCTAGCCACTACGCCGTCTCGTTAGCCAACTTTGATAAGATTGCAGCCGTAGTGGTGACGCACGTTCATGCCGATCATTACGACAAAGCTAATCTGCAAAAAATAGTGGCCGCCAATCCATCTGTCAAGATTTTGACCACTCAGGAAGTAGTGCAGGATTTTGACAACCCAGCGGCGCAGGCCGTCCAGGCCGACCAAACCTACCAGGCCGGTCCGTTTAATTTGCAGTTTTTTGGCGGCCAACACGCCACCATCTTAGAAAACTATCCAATCAATCAGAACTGGGGCGTCCTGGTAAACCAGCAGGTCTATTATCCTGGCGATTCGCTGGTTGATTGCGCTACGGACTACAAAGCATTGGGTGTACCGGTAATGGCACCCTGGCTCAAATTCAGCGAAGCGGCGGCTATGGTTTCGGCCAGCTCCGCCAAAGTTATTTTTCCAATGCACAACGGCTTCGTCAACGACGAAGGCCAAGCCCTTTACGATCGATTGTTAGGCGGCGTTGCTAAGTCCAGCGGCCAGCAGTACCAGCCACTGGCTGTTGGCGACAGCTTCGAGATCCTGTGACGGTAACGCCATGAGCCGGCAACAGCGGTTAGTGCTACTAGTTGCCATCATGGCTTCGTTTGTGGCCTTTTTGGACGGTTCGGTGGTCAATGTGGCGCTGCCCGCCATCAGCCGCCAGCTAGGTGGGGGACTGAGCCTGCAACAATGGGTAGTCGACGCTTACTTGATTACGCTGGGCTCCTTAATGCTGGTTGCTGGCTCCTTTTCGGACATGTTCGGTCGTATCAAGATATTGCGCATTGGCATGGCCGGTTTTGCAATTGGCTCAGTGCTGTGTGCCGTGGCTCCAAGTGGCCTGTTTTTGATTTTTGCCCGCGGCCTGCAGGGCATGGCCGGCGCGCTGCTAGTTCCTAGCTCGCTAGCTATTATTATCTCCGCCTTTAAGGGCAGCGC
>JBDTKG010000105.1:0-6531 GCA_039935435.1 Saccharimonadales bacterium (SeqCode)
CACAAGCCGCTCAAAAAAGCCTGGAACTTAAAATTGATCTGGATAGCCGTTTAGAGCTACTGCAGTCTAGTCGACTATACGTCCGCGAGATATTGCAGAACTTTATCACCAACGCTATTAAGTATACCGAGAAAGGTAGCGTAACTATTGGCGCCAGGGCGGCCCAAGGCGGCGTAGAGTTCTTTGTTAGCGATACTGGTATCGGCATCAGTAAGGCCGATAAAGAGCGGATTTTCGACAAATTCTTTCGATCCGAAGACTTTAGGACTCGTCAGAATAGTGGCACTGGCTTAGGTCTGTATGTCACTCTCAAACTGGCTCGCCTGATTCATGCCGATATGTCGGTCGACAGCCAGCTCAACACGGGTTCGGTTTTTAAAATAATGATCCCAAATCTTAAATAATGATTCATCAGTTGACCGATGAGGCCAAATGGCGTATATTGACACCAGCCGAACCTACTAGTGTAGGTTCTTTTAATTTGTCAGGCTAGTATGCAAGGTTAACTAATAAGGATCAAATGATGCCCGAGAAAACATCTAAACCAGCTCTCAAAGTCAGCGGCAAGCAAACCGTCAGGCAGCGCAGTCAACAAGGCGAAACTCAGCCGAAGCGGCGTCTGCGGACTACGGCTCACAAAGCCAGCCGGCCTATCAGTGCCGGGCACCGTCAAGTGGCCAAGCTACTAGCCCCTCTCGGTTTTCTATTAGTCCCATTTAAGACCCGTCCGATGCGCTTTATTGGCCGATTTCTGGCTACTGTACTGTTTATTAACTACTTCATAAGCAGCTGGCGCGAGCTAAGAGCCGTCGAGTGGCCCAACAAGCGCGAAACAGGTCGCTTAACGGTTGCCGTCTTTATGTTTTCGATTATCTTTGGGTTTCTAATTTCGATGAGCGATTACGGCCTCGATAAGCTGTTTCACAAGATTTTGTTACATTAATAGCCAATTAAGAAGAATAGAGTAAGGAAAAACTTTTATGACTAAACGATACGATACAACTAAGCAGTGGTACGCCATTCACACCTATAGTGGCTACGAAGAAAAAGTTGCCGAGAGCATTCGCCAGCGCGCCGAGTCGCTAGATATGGCCGACAAAATTTACCAGGTGGTAGTTCCCAAAGAAAAGATGATTGAGGTTAAGAACGGTAAGCGCAAAGTTGTCGAAAAGCGTATTTTCCAAGGCTATGTTTTGGTGCAAATGAAGCTTAGCGAAGATGCCTGGTACATTGTCCGTAACACACCTTCTGTCACCGGCTTTGTAGGCAGTGGTAGCGAGCCAACTCCAGTCAGCGACGACGAAATGGAAAAGATTATGAAGCGAATGGGCCGCGCTGAGCCTAAGCACAAAATCGACTTTCACGAGGGCGAAGTGGTTAACATCACCGACGGTCCTTTTAAGGGCTTCGATGGTAGTATCAGCGAGATTGACCAGCAAAAAGGCAAGCTTAAAGTACTGGTTAATATGTTTGGCCGCGAAACTCCAGTGGAGCTAGACGCCCTGCAAGTAAAAAAGGTATAAATTAGGAGCTGCGGGGGCTGGACTACAGGGGTAAACTGTAGTATAATTGGCATGTTACGCACTAGCCGGCAGCTTCACCGGCAGGCAATTACTAGATAATCACAGACAATAAATCGGAGACAAGATGGCAGACGGCAAGAAGATTAAAGCAAACTTAAAAATGAAGATACCAGCTGGCAAGGCTACAGCAGCGCCTCCAGTTGGGTCAACTCTGGGCCAATACGGCGTTAATATGATGGATTTTATCCAGCCCTTTAACGACAAAACCAAAGAGATGCGTGGCATCGTTACAGCCCATATTACTGTTTACGACGACCGTAGTATGGTTTTCCGAGTCGTTGGCTCCCCAACCGACGACCTGATTCGTGAAAAGTTAGGTATCAAAAAAGGCTCAGGCAAGCCCAACAGCGAAAAACTGGCGCAAAAGCTAACTGATGCTCAGCTGACAGAGATTGCCGAGACCAAAGCGGCTGACATGAATGCCGAGGATGTGGAAGCCGTCAAAAAGATGGTAGCCGGCACCGCTCGCAGCATGGGCGTCGAGATTCAAGCGTAAATTAATACAAGTGGGAGGTGTTAGAAGCACCGCTTGCACCACAAAGGAGATATCATGGCAGAAGCCAAAAAGACCACCAAGACAACAAAGACTGCAAAGACGGTGAAAACCACAAAAGCATCTAAAGAGGAGATAAAAGACGATGGGAATTCTAAAGAAGTTAGTAAAGCTCCGGTTACATCAGAAGATCGAACAGACCAAGAAGTAGCTCCCAAAAAGACTACTGGCGCGGCTACCACCAAAGCTGGTAAGCATAGTGCAAAGGCCCAGCAAGAAGCAGCCGACAAAGAAGCCAAAGAACTGCGCAAGTCAGAGGTCAAGGATGAGGCGGCCGACAGCAAGCCTAAACAGAAGCAGAATCCATCTCGTAGCCAGTTGGAGCGCAAAGGTAAGAATTATCGTAAACTCGCCGAGTTAATTGACAAGGATAAACAATACAGTTTATCTGAGGCTCTCGATCTAGCTATTAAGACCAACCCTGCTAAATTTGACGCAGCACTCGAATTACACGTCAGGCTGGGTGTTGACCCGCGTCACGCCGACCAAAACATCCGCGATATGGTTGTTCTGCCAGCCGGAACCGGTAAAAGCATCCGAGTCGCCGTTATGGCCGATGCCGAAGGCGCAGCCGCTGCCAAGAAGGCCGGAGCCGAAATTGTAGGCGAAGAAGCCGTTATGGCCTTGCTCGAAAAGGGCAACCTAGATTTTGATATTCTGGTTTCTCAGCCAACTCTAATGGCTAAACTTGGTAAGTACGCCCGCGTTTTGGGGCCAAAAGGGCTGATGCCGAATCCTAAGAGTGGTACTGTTGGCGCCGACGTAGCCAAGGCAGTCACCGAGGCCAAAGCGGGCCGCGTTGAATACCGCGTCGATAGCACCGGCATCGTTCACCTAGCAGTTGGTAAGGTCAGTTTTGGCCAGGCCAAGCTTTTGCAGAACGCTAAAGCCGTTTTTGCCAGTCTTAAATCAGCCAAACCGGCCTCCATCAAGGGTAACTATGTTTTGGCAATCTTTGTCACAACCACCATGGGCCCAAGCGTCTCAGTCGTAACTAGCGAAATCTAGCTTATGCAGATAGTCGGGCTGACTGGCGCAATTGGGCACGGCAAGTCCAGCCTACTGAAGGCTTTACAGGCTATTGAACCCTCATCAGTAGCGGCGGAGTCCAGTGAATTGATTTCGCATGTTGCAAATGATTGGTTAGCTACAATTAAGCAGCCACTCGACCCAACCAGTGTCGATAGCCTTAACGCTGGCATCCAAAAGCTGATAGCAGTCCTTGCGGCTGATTTGGGAGTCGATGTACAACCCGATAGCCTGCTCATTAAGCAGGCCGATATTCAGACTAAGTCTCCTAATGTTGCAAAATTGGTAGAATACTGGCAGTTAGTACAAGCCAATCCGTCCCACATGGCCTTACCAATTGGCCTGGCAAACAAAGACCTACACCGGCCAATTTTGCAGTGGCTAGGCGGTTTTTTGGTGCAACGGGTTGGCACTGGCGTTTGGTATGATCATCTGGTTGGTAGCGCCCGGGCAGCCGCAACCAAAGGCGCTAAATTGGCAATTATCAGTGGTTTACGCTTTACAACCGATGCCGACGTCATCAAGCAGACCGATGGCGCAGTTTTGCAGGTGCTGCGGCCCCAGCTAGCCGAGGCCGACTTGTTGGATCCCACCGAGCGCGACCGGGCTAAGATTGTAGCTGATAGCTTAATTGTTAACGATGGCTCATTGCTGCAGCTGGGCAATTTGGCCCGGCAGTTGTACAGCGACCTGAAGTCTAATCGTCTAGAGAGCAGCTACCTAGCCAGCAATTATTAAACGATATGGTTTAGGGCCTTATTTAGAGCTAAGGAGGCTCTCGTAAGGCCCCTGACGCCGCCCTTGTAGGCAATGTAGCGAGGTTGCCATGATGGTTCGTATTTGGCCTTAAAACGTCTTAAACCAGTGAATGAGTAGAAGCGGTTGCCGTTGGCATAAACAAATTGCAGGGTGCTGTCTATCAGCGTCTTATCTTCGGTTTGGCCGTCAATACCGCTGAGCGGACACAAACCAAGGTTAACCTCTTTGTATCCCTGATGGCCGGCCTCTTGGATAAAATTAACTAGCAAGTAATCATTAACATTGCCTAACGATCCCGAAGCATGCCTCAGCAGATCGTAGCTGGCTTGTTGGTTTTGGAAAGTAGGCAGTTGATTTAAGAACGCCCGGACTTGGCCCGCTTGGTCGCGGGCCACAAATATCGAACATTGCTGCAAATAGACGGCCGAGAAAGGGCTCATCATGAAACCTCGTTCTTGTCGCCCAGGCAACGATAGCCATTGGTCGGATATGGCGGCTAGCTCATCTAGTAGCTGCATGCTGTGCGGTGGCTGAAGCAGCTCACAGCTGTAACCGGCCTTGTCGAACTTGTTACTGATCTGCCTAAAATATTTGTTGCTGCTAGGACCGGCCATGAAATCAGCAACATCCACAATCGCTTCCTGGCCAATCATCTGCATCTGAAAGCCTTGCTTAACAAATTGGGCTTGCAACCGATCCGAAACATGGACAATAGCTGGCAGCCAGTCGTTGTAGGTGCACATATCATTAAAGTCGGCAATAATTGAGCCCGCGAATCGGGAGCTGCCGGCCGGCTCGCCGACTATTAGAGCCACTCCCCGCTGGACGCGGTAGGCAAGGGCGGCCTTGGGCACGCCTTGCCGAGCAATCACGTAGTACATTTTATCTAGTGGCCAAAGCTTAAAAAAGTCTTCACTGCTCTGCGAGCTAGCGGTTAGCAGTTGCTGAGTAAGTAGCCTGTTAGCCGTCTGGTCGCTATGCCGGGCCCTAAAAGGCTGAAAAAGCGAGATAAACGCATAACCGACGGCAACGGTGCTGATGACGCTCAGCGAGTCCATAAAGATGGCCGCTCGACGCGTATAGGGCACCAGCTGCTTGCCAGTTGTCAGGTCGAATTGGTCAATTGTACGGTGAACGGCTTCTGGCCAGCCAATCTCCTGGTGAAAGTCCGATTTATCCAAAAGCAAAAAGCCGCTGACTCCGTACAGCAAGGCTACGCTTAGAGTCAAAAAGATGCCTAGAATAGCAAAACGAAAGTTCTGGACGTTACTTTTAACGTTATAAAGGCGTCCAAATAGCAATAAAACGACTAGAACCAAGGCCGGCAAAAATAGGCCGATTAACCAAAAGTTAATAAAGTGTCCGTGCTGCGTGATTCTTAGACCAGACAAATTACTGCCCAGTATAAAACTATAGACTGGTATAAGGACAGCCCAGGCTACCCGCTTACGATGGTTGAGCTGCGCCCCTAGGTACACCAGCGTTAGCCCACTTAATAGGGGTAAATTAACAACTATCTCACTGATATGATTGCTGCTGTGGATATGTAGCTGAGATAATAAAGTATTAGCAATTGTTAAAAGTCCGTTGCCAACGACGATCAAGGCAACCAATCTCATTAATATTTTGTCTCGGCTCATGCTTCTCTTATTGTATACGACCGCAGCCAATGCCGTAACAACAAAATCACAACACATAATGGGCTCTTGGGCTTGCCCAGATATTTGACGAACCGTACAATATGTATAGGTTTCGATGTGCGAGGGTAATACAAGCGGAAGGTTAACTTAGTGGCAGTTTACAGCAACACCCAGATTAGAGCAGCTATGGCCGATGGTCATATTGTCTGCGTACCTTTTAGCGATCAACATGTCAGCCAGGCTAGCCTTGATGTCACTCTTGGCCATTATTACTACCGGACTGGGCAGGCCAAAAAGGGCTATGTCTATAATCCCTTCGATGAGAATGATGTTAGCCGCTACTACGGCGAGCCTCTGCAAGCCATTAGTCACCAGGACTGGTGCAACGCTAACGGCGTTAAACTTCTAGAGGGCATTCCAGCCGATCACCCAGTTATTCCACTCAAGCCAGGCGAACGGATCTTGGCTCATACTCACGAATTCTTTGGTATCAAACCACCCGGGGCAGCCGAAGTTAAGTCGCGTAGTAGCTGGGGTCGCAACGGTGTGGCCGTTTGCTTTGATGCCGGTTGGATCGACCCGGGCTACATAAACCGTCTCACCCTCGAAATCTTTAATCTTAATGAGCACGAAACTGTTTTATTGCCGGTAGGCGAACGAATTGCCCAGATTATCTTCCACGAAACAGGCCCAGTGGAGGGCAGCTACGGCGAAGGCCGAGACCAAGGCTTTAGCGGCAAGTACCAGGCAGGCAGCAATCTTGATGACCTAATTGGCAGCTGGACACCGCACTTGATGCTACCGCGGGCTTACAAAGACCAAAGGCAATTACCGCAGGAAATTAAAGGTTTAAAAGCGCGATGAATCGCAAACACCAGCCTACAAACATAGCCTCGGGCTGCTTCTTGGTGCTGGAAGGCGTTGATGGCTCGGGCAAGGGTACGCAGTTTAAGCTGCTTAAGGACCG
>JBDTKG010000106.1:0-2825 GCA_039935435.1 Saccharimonadales bacterium (SeqCode)
TGACCCCGGCGGCAACCAGGCCACCGTCATGTCAGACTTGACGTTGGGCGCGCCGCAGACCACCTGCACGTAGCCGTGCTGATCGCGCTTGACGTGCTTGTCTGCGCCACCGTCATCTATCTTACACAGGCTGAGCTTGTCGGCATTAGGATGCTTAACACAACTGACCACCCGCGCCACGTAGATGTTGTTGTAGCGCTCACCCAGGCTGGTCACTTCCTCCACCTCGCCCAACTGCGCCCCAATCTTTTTGACCAGCTCATCCACCGGCAAATCCACCAGCTTTCGGTAACCCATATCCCGAATTGCGTTTAATGAGATTTTCATGCGTTCGCTCCGACTAGTTTATCGATTTCTGGTTTTACGACGCTGGCAATGAACTCATGGCCGGCTTCGTTGGGGTGTAAGCCGTCTAAAAGCCAGCCATGAGCCTCGTCGCCGGCCTTGAAGTCATCAAACAGGCTAACAAATTTAAGTCCGCGTTGGGCACACATATCTTGAACCTGGTTGTCGAATTCTTTGATGTTTTGGTTGCTAAACATCCTATCTGTGGAGCTATATTTCCACGGATTGCAAAGTTTATCATCGACACTGGTTATACCCACAAATATCGTATGTTTAGCTAGCTTGATTGCCAGGTCGGCAATCTGCTCCATTTCTGAACGATATTCTTCGGCTGTGCTCACCGGTTCTCCGTGTGAAATCGATGAACCGTTAGTGCCCACCGCAAATACCAGGATATTTTCTTCCTTGTAGAGTTGACGCGCAGCAAATTCATTTTGCAAACGACCCAGAACACCTGTAGCAGTATCACCTGAAATGCCCAAATTATAGCCCTCCACCCAATTGGCGTTGGCTTGGTCCCGTTCTTGACCAGACTGCCAGTTGTAGCCATTGATTATCCGTTGCGCCCAGCCGCCCTGACGGTCATAAAATCCCTGCGCAATGCTATCACCAAAGATTAAAATTCTCATTTGGAATCTCTCATTTGAACTGCCTCAAAAACTCTAGCTTTCCGGATTGGGAGTGGCGGACGTCCTCTATGTTTTGCTTCATCATGACCAGGCGGTCCAGGCCAAAGCCCCAGGCAAAACCGGTGTATTTGCTAGCGTCTATGCCGGCCATCCGCAAGACCTCGGGGTGAATCAGGCCGCAGCCCAGCAGCTCTATCCAGCCGGCGTAACTGCAAACTTGGCAGCCTTTTTTGGCGCAGAATGGGCAGCTAATGGCGAACTCAAAGCTGGGTTCGGTGAACGGAAAGTAAAATGGCTGAGTGCGAACTTCTAGCGTCTGTTGGTAATACTCTTCTAAAAATGTCTTGAGGGTGGCGATTAGGTTGCCAACGGTCACGCCCTCTGCCACGTAAACTCCCTCTACCTGGTAAAAGGTGTGCTCGTGGCGAGCGTCCAGGTCTTCGTTGCGGAACACGCGCCCCGGAATAACGGTAGCAATTGGCTGGCCGGCTTCTAGGCCTTTTTTGCCGGCTTTTAGCACCCGGTTTTGCATAGTGCTGGTGTGGGCCGGTGCAATCAGGCCCTCGGTGGTCATAAAGGTGTCGTAATCGTCGCGGGCTGGGTGATCCTCCGGAAAGTTGAGCGCCGTGAACATGTGGTAGTCGTCGTCCAACTGGCGAGATTCTACAGCCGTAAAGCCCATCCGGCAAAAGATGTCCAAAACACTGTCTAGTTCTGTCATTAGCGGGTGGCGCGAGCCGTGATCAGCCGTTAGCAGGCGAGGCTTGTTGACAGCGACGTTAGCATCAAACGGCGCCGTCACATCAATCGGCGCTAGCTTAGCGGCTTTGACGCCGGCCGCCGCCACTTGTTGGGCCAGGTCAGTTTTGAGCGCGTTTAACTCTTTGCCAAAAGCAGCTTTTTGATCGTTGGGCAACAGAGGCAGATCGGCGGCCAGTGCCTTGAGTTCCGGTGCCCGCAAAATACTGGCTTTGACCTCTAACCCCTCTAGGCGTTTTGCGAGTTTGGCTGCCACCTCGGCAATCTTGGCGTTTTTGTAGCTCATTAGTCTGTATTATAGCAAAAACTGTCCTTTAACTGGGTTATAATACTTGCATGGCTCAATTTTCTTTTGATATCGTCAGCGATTATAACAAGGCCGAGATGAACAACGTCTACGACCAAACGCAGCGCGAGCTAACCAACCGCTACGATTTTAAGGGCACACCGGCTGCTTTGGACTGGTTGAACAGCGAAAAAACCGGTTTTAAGATTACCGGCAACGGCGATTACCAAATTGAGGCCATCCTAGACATTATTCGCAAAAAATTAGCTTCTCGAGAACAGAGCCAAAAAGTCCTGGATGTTAGCCACGAGCCGATCACCAGTAACCTCAAAACCACTCAGGAAGTGCCATTTTTACAAGGCTTAGACCAAGACAAAGCCAAGCAAATTACCAAGTTACTACGCGACGAGCTACCCAAGGTCAAAACCCAGATTCAAGGTCAGGAGGTACGGGTTACCAGTGGCAGTAAAGACGACTTGCAGGCCGCTATGCAATTAATTAAAAGCCAAGACTTCGACTTTCCGGTTAGTTTCGACAACTACCGTTAGCTAATTGTAGGCCAGTGCCCAATGGCTCCAAAAAGAGCCTGTCTGAGCTATACTTAATACATGGCTAAAGCAGAAGCACTTCCAGCAAACCCTCCAGAGCCCCCAGCTAGCGCCGATGACGGCAAGTGGGCGGCCGAGCTTTTTGGGCAAGCCCAAGACATTTTAAGAGGTAACGACAAAAACGGTCGCTACACTGTACCGGCGGCCGGTATGTACCCCCATCAGTGGCTGTGGGACAGCTGTTTTATTGCTATTGGC
>JBDTKG010000107.1:0-4210 GCA_039935435.1 Saccharimonadales bacterium (SeqCode)
ATGGACTGGGCAGCAATAACGCCCACTGGGTGACGCTCTGATACCACTTCGCCAGTAGCTGGGTCTACGCCGTAGGACTTACGAGCCACGCCGCGAACTGTTGTGCAACTAAGCACGCTCATGATGCGAACACCATCAAGACTAGCATCTTCGTCAATAGCCTGGGCTATTTCGGGAGTAACTAGTTGGCCGCTCTTAATCAACTTACCAACTTTTTCGGAAACAAACCGCCCAACCAAACGGCTGGCAAAACTTACGCCAATTTCGGCGGCGTCAGAACGGTACAATGGGAAGCCAGGATCATCCTTGCATTCTTCTTCGGTTGTAAAGACGTCTTGAGCAACGTCAACCAGTCGCCGAGTTAGGTAACCGGAGTCGGCTGTCTTAAGTGCAGTGTCGATCATACCTTTGCGAGCACCACGGGTAGCCGTAAAGTACTCGAGAGGACTAAAGCCGCTCTTATAGTTAGACTTAATTGGAAGCTCGATAGTGCGACCAGTAGCATCAGCCACAAGGCCAAACATACCAACAGCGGTGTTAACCTGGCCAATGTTTCCACGAGCACCAGATACAACGGCAATTGACATTGATGTGTCCTCATCGGCAAATTGCTTAGTTAGACTGGCCTGAACGGTAGCGTCAACATTTTGCCAGCTTTCGACAGTCAAACGGTAACGTTCGTCGTCGGTAATGAACCCCTGGTCGTACTGACTACTAATGTCGGCCACTTTGGTCTCGCCTGATGCCAATATCTTGGCTAGGTCCTTGACCTCTAAGAAGTCGTCCATACCCATGCTGAGACCAGATTTGGTGGCGTAGTCGAAGCCAATGTCCTTAAGGTCGTCGGCAATTTCGGCCGTCTTGGCCTGACCATACTGTTTGTAAGCCAAAGCCAGGGCTTGCTGCAGCTGTTTCTTAGTCATAGCCTTATCTAGGAATGGGAAGTCGTCTGGAAAGATTTCGTTGAACAAAATTCGGCCTAGTGTAGACTGGCGAATTTGGCCTCGGAAAGGCAGCGAAACGGCGGCCTGCAGCTCGATTTTGCCAGCCTCATGAGCCATTAAGGCTTCTTCTAAGCTAGAGAAGTGCGCCATCTTTGGAGCGCTCTTGGAGTTTTGGTTTCGCTCGAATGTCAGGTAGTAAGCACCCAGGACAATATCCTGCTCAATGTGCAAAATTGGTGAGCCATCGGCTGGCTTCAGCAAGTTGACGTTGCTGGCCATGATGTTGTGTGCTTCGGCTTGAGCTTTATCGCTCAAAGGAAGGTGCACGGCCATCTGGTCGCCGTCGAAGTCGGCGTTAAAACCTTTACATACCAAGGGGTGCAGCTGAATAGCTTTGCCCTCGATCAAAATCGGTTGAAAGGCCTGAATACTTAAACGGTGTAGCGAAGGAGCTCGGTTCAAAAGCACGTATTTGCCCTTGATAACCTCGTCTAGAGCATCCCAAACGGCTGTTTCGCCAGCCTCGATCATGCGAGTGGCGCTGCGAATGTTGTGAGCCAGCTCGTTTTCGATGAGTTCACCGATAACAAAGGGCTTGAACAGCTCCAAAGCCATCATCTTAGGCAGGCCACATTGGAAGATCTTCAGCTCAGGACCGGCTACAATTACCGAACGTCCCGAGTAGTCAACGCGCTTGCCAAGCAAGTTCTGGCGGAAACGCCCCTGCTTACCCTTAAGCATATCGCTCAAAGACTTCAGGCGTCGACGCTGACCAGTAGCGGCCACGGCGCGGCCACTGCGGGCACTGCTGTTGTCAATTAGGGCGTCAACAGCTTCCTGAAGCATACGCTGCTCGTTGCGGCGGATAACTTCGGGAGCATTGAGGTCCATTAGCTTTTTCAGTCGGTTGTTGCGGTTAATGACACGTCGGTAAAGATCGTTCAGGTCACTAGTGGCAAAACGGCCACCAGTTAGCTGCACCATGGGGCGCAGATCGGGAGGAATAACCGGCAGCACAGTCACGGTTAAGCTGCTAGGCTCGATGCCAGCTCGTTGCATGCTTTCCAGCAAGCGCAGGCGCTTCATCAGCTTCTTTTTGCGTTGACCCTTAGTTTCGTTAGATTCGGCTGTCAAATCTTCTATTAACTTGTCTAGATCTACCTTATCAAGTAGGTCCTTAATGGCCTGGCCACCCATACCAACCGAAATCAACGATTGAATGTCCTTAGGTAATGATCGGTAATCGGTTTCGTTAATCAGGTTGAACTTGGCCAAAGCCTCCAATTGCGACTTGGTTTCGTCGTATTCTTTTTGCAGCTCTTCGAGTTCTTTAGTCTGAGATTCGGCCAAAACTTTAACATCGGCACCATCGTCTTTAGCGGCCGTTTCGTGGCGCAATTTGATGGCTTCTTTGGCGGCTTCGTGCTGAGCTGCTTTATCGGCCAACATTTGATCGCGCTTTTCGGTCTCGACGGACTTGATGACATAGCTCGCGAAGTAAGCAATTCGCTCTAGGTTTTTAACGGTCATTCCCAATACTAGGCCGATGGCCGAAGGTGTACCGCGCAAAAACCAAATGTGAGCTACAGGGCTAGCTAATTGAATGTGGCCCATCCGCTCGCGGCGAACGACGCTACGAGTAACAATTTCGCCCCGTTTGTCGACAGCTGCTTCGCGGCTGCGCACACCCTTGTACTTAGCGTCATGAGGATTGATATCCTTGACTGGTCCAAAAATGCGCTCGCAGAATAGGCCATCTCGTTCTGGCTTCTGAGTTCGGTAGTTAATGGTTTCGGGCTTGGTTACTTCGCCGTAAGACCATTCCAGGATGTCGCGGGGGTTAGCCACGGCCAAACGGACGGCGTCAAAATCGGCAATGTCGGTTCCAGTGTTATAGCGTCGCATTAGGCAACCTCCTCTTCATTTTGATTGTCTGTGGCGGTTGTTGCCACCGCTTCTTCTTCAACCATGTCCATAAGCAAGAATTCGTCGCGAACAGCGTCCTGAGTAACATCAACGTCGGCTAATGTGGGAGCTGGAACTTCGATTTCTGCCTGGTGTTTAGCTTCGTCTTTAACATTCTCTGCCAAAACTGTTTCGGCATCGATAACAGCGTCGGACTGAACTAGATCTACCTTAAGACCAAGGCCTTGCAGCTCCTTAACAAGCACGTTAAAGCTTTCGGGAACTTTTGGACCAACAATCTTAGTCTTCTTAATGATTGACTCGTAGGCCTTGGAACGTCCGTAAACGTCGTCCGACTTGATAGTCAACATTTCCTGAAGCGTATTAGCGGCGCCGTAAGCCTCGAGAGCCCAGACTTCCATCTCTCCAAATCGCTGGCCACCATTTTGGGCTTTACCGCCCAGTGGCTGCTGAGTCACCATAGTGTAAGGACCAGTTGAACGAGCGTGAATCTTATCGGTTACCATGTGATTGAGCTTAATCATGTACATGCTACCGACTGTAGTCATTTCGGTGTAAGCTTCGCCGGTGCGACCATCGTACAGCTGTTGCTTGCCATCTCGGGGCAGGCCAGCTTCGGCCAATAAGTCCTTAATCTTGCTAATCGGTACGCCGTTGAAGGACGGACTAGCCACCTTCATGCCCAGGGCTTTAGCGGCCATACCAAGGTGAGTTTCGAATAGCTGGCCAACGTTCATACGACTTGGCACACCTAAGGGGTTCAAGATGATATCGAGAGGCGTACCATCGGCTGTAAAGGGCATATCTTCAACAGGCAAAACGCGGGCAATGACGCCCTTGTTACCGTGTCGTCCACCCAGTTTGTCGCCAACGCTAATTTTGCGCATTTGCGCCACAAACACCTGAATTTGCATCAAAACGCCGGCCTTTAGGTCGTGACCGTTAGCGCGGCTAAAGATCTTAACGCCGACCACCTTACCGTGCTTACCGTTGCTCATGCGTTGCGAGGTATCGCGGACTTCTTTAGCTTTTTCACCAAAGATGGCCCGCAGCAGGCGCTCTTCCGAACTGAGCTCTTGTTCTCCCTTAGGAGTAATTTTGCCAACCAGGATGTCGCCGGGGTGTACTTCGGCACCGATGCGAACAATGCCGTCTTCGTCGAGGTGGCGCAAGGCCTCCTCAGAAACGTTAGGAATATCACGGGTCACAATTTCTGGGCCTAGCTTGGTTTCGCGGACTTCTGTCATGTAGTCCACAATGTGAACCGATGTCAGAGTGTCGTCTTCAACTAATTTGCGAGAAATGATGATAGCGTCTTCAAAGTTGTAACCATGCCAAGG
>JBDTKG010000108.1:0-2602 GCA_039935435.1 Saccharimonadales bacterium (SeqCode)
GCCTGCCGCAGACTGCGAACTTGGTGGATCTGACGTTCCTTGATGTAATCGGCCAATTCCCGGCCGTTTAGTAGTTTCATATGCTTCCTTATAAAAATGCCCAGATTTCTGGACATATGGAGGGCCAGGAGGGACTTGAACCCTCGACACCCTGCTTAAGAGGCAGGTGCTCTAACCAGCTGAGCTACTGGCCCGTAGAACGCGTTGCGGTGTTTTGTAACGCCTGCAACGGAGTTCACTTTAGCAAATTACCCCTGTTTTGACAAGACCTGGTGGTTAGTTTGCGGGCTAGATGGCGGCTGGAACTGGAGGAACGGCTGGGGGTGTTTGAGGGCTAGGGGCCGCAGCGGTGCTACTGTGTCCGGCAATAAAGCGGTAGGCCAGGGCAAAAGCTACCGAGTACATAACTAGCAGGTAGATGGTGGCTATGATACCGACGATAGTTAGGATCGGCAGTATCATGACTATGATGGCACCAATGATGCCCCAGATTTTGCCGGAGTGACCTTTTGTGTCATTCCAGGAGGCTGAGAGGGATTCCATGATGCCTAGATTCTTATCGATCAGATAGTAGGGCGCCAAGATGATTCTTGGTAGTACAAAGAAGAATGGCACCACCAGTAATAGAACACCGATGATTATTATAATACCTTCCAAAAACATCAGACCCAACATCTTGAGGTAAAGCATAAGATTGATCTTGCCAAAGGCTTGGCTTATGGTTAGCTTTTGGCCCCGGCTTGAAGCTAGGTATATGTAGGTTGCAACTAGCGCATACAATGGTGACAGCAAATCGGAAGCAAATCTAGAGAGACTATTAAGCTTTAAGATTCCCAAAAGAATACCCAGCACTATCGAGATGGCAATAAAAATGGCGTAAGATCCGAGGAAGGTACCGAGGTTGGTCATGATGGACTGCTTGGAATACTTGAAGAGGCCAAAGGCGCCGGGCCAGGTATCGGGTAGGTTGTCGCCGCCGGCGTCGGCCGGTTGACTGGGGGCTACTGGTGCAGCTGGTGGGGTTGTCGGGTTTGCTAAAGGGTCCATGCGGTGTCTCCTAATTTATTATCATAAGCATAACATAGTCCTGAGAAATTGCTTATGGGTCGTATGCGTCACGGCTACCCCGTTGGCGCATGCTACAATATCGGTATATGCAAAAAGTGCCAAAAACTCAGAAGATCCTCGGTGGAACAGATTTAGCAGCTTATATTAAACAGCGCCAAGCTGGCGAAGTGCGGGCTCTACGCCAAGCTCATGGCATTCAGCCAAAGTTAGCTATTGTGATGACCGGCGGTAACGATGTAATCGATGTTTACGTGCGCATGAAAAAGAAGTACGGAGCTGACATACTAATTGATGTCGATATTCACAAGATAGAGCAAGCAGCCATCCCGGACTTACTGAAAAAGTTAAACGACGACGCTTCGGTTCAGGGCATTATTATTCAGTTGCCTTTAAGCGACACTAGCCAGACCGAGCAGATTGTGGAATTAGTTAATCCGGCCAAGGACGTTGATGCGCTGGGCAGCCGGGCTACCTGTGAACCGGCTACGCCGATGGCCATTTTGTGGTTGCTAGCCGGCTATAACGTTGATCTAAAAGACAAGCAGATACTGCTGGTGGGCCGCGGCAAGTTGGTGGGGGCGCCGCTGGAGCGGATGATGCGGGCCTCGGGCCTAAACGTTAGTGTGGCCGATCGTAAAACGGTTGATTTACAAGCCGATTGTTTGGCCGCCGATGTCATTATCACAGCCACTGGACAGCCAGGAATTATTAAGTCCGACATGCTCAAGTCTGGTGCGGTTGTGGTAGACGCCGGCGTGGCCAGTGAGTCTGGCAAAACAGTCGGCGACCTAGCCGAAGATGTTTACCTGCGCAACGATATTACTGTTACACCTCTCAAAGGCGGCGTCGGGCCTCTAACGGTCTGCGCCTTGTTCGAGAACGTGATTCGGGCCACGCGGGCTAGCCAGGAGGTAATATGATAAAAGTTGGTGTGTTTGACTCAGGGATTGGTGGCCAGTCAGTGGCAAATGCAATATCTAAAGCGCGGCCCGATATTGAGGTAACTTTTGTTGATGATAGCAAGAATGTTCCCTATGGCACCAAGTCACCAGACGAACTATATGGACTTGTCCTACCAATATTAACTGATCTGGCTAAAACTGCTTCGGTTATTGTAGTGGCTTGTAACACCGTTAGTACAACCTTAATTGGTCGTTTGCGCGAAGTTATCGAAGTGCCACTAATAGCTGTGGAACCGATGGTTAAACCGGCCGCCGAGCAAACTAAATCGGGCATTATTGCCGTCTGCGCTACACCAACAACTCTGGCATCAGCTCGCTATAACTGGCTGAAACAAAAATATGCAGCTAATATTAAAGTTCTGGAACCAGATTGTAGCGACTGGTCGGCCATGATTGAAGCAGATAAAATTGACCGTGATAAAATTGCCCAACGAATCGAAGCAGTCTGCCAGGCCGGTGCCGATATGATAGTTTTGGGATGCACTCACTATCATTGGATTGAGGATCTAATTATGGACTTGGCCCAGGGCCGCGCAAGAATTATTCAGCCTGAATCGGCCATAGTGACAAGG
>JBDTKG010000109.1:0-3636 GCA_039935435.1 Saccharimonadales bacterium (SeqCode)
CCTGCAAATTTCTACTGAAGCCGATCGACCACTGTCCATTTTTGACATTGAAGCTGGTGGCATCACGGAGCAGCCCAGCCCCGGGCAGTGGTATCGCTTTCCACTCGGATTAGTAAATATGCGCTTAGAAAGTGTAGCCGCCGAGTGAAGAACATAGTTAGCATTAAGCAGTTTCAGGACACGGAGCTGTTAGAGGAGCTATTTGCTCAGGCGGCTGCTTTAAAGGCTATGGATCCGGCCGACTATCCGAAGCCGCTGGCTAACAAGGTAATTGCGACCTTATTTTACGAGCCCAGTACTCGGACGCGGATGTCTTTTGAAGCAGCCATTACTCGCATGGGCGGTGGCTTGGTAAGCACCGAGAACGCTGGACAGTTTAGCTCGGCCGCTAAAGGCGAGACCCTGCAGGACACCATTCGAACCCTGAACGGCTACGTGGATGGCATTGTGCTGCGCCATCCCATGCTGGGAGCGGCTCAGATTGCCGCTGATTATTCAGATGTGCCAATTGTTAACGCTGGCGACGGTGCCGGCGAGCATCCTACCCAGGCCCTGCTCGACCTGTTCACTATTAAAGAGGCCAAAGGCCAGCTGGATGGCCTGAAGATTGGACTGGTCGGCGATTTATTAAATGGTCGGACCATTCACTCGCTGATTCATCTGCTCAAAATGTATAAGGCCGACATTTATTGCATAGCACCCGATGAGTTGCAGCTGCCCAAAAGCTATCAGCAGGAACTGGCCGCCAGCCACGATAAGTTTCATTTGCTTAGCAGCTGGGACGAGGTGCTGCCCGAGCTGGACGTGCTATACATTACTCGCATCCAAAAAGAACGTTTTGAGGATCTTAAAACCTATAACCGAGTTAAAGATAGCTTTGTCTTTGACGGTGAGGCCCTCAAAAAACTCAACAAAAAGGCCATCATCATGCATCCGTTGCCACGGGTTAACGAAATCACGCCCGAGGTGGACAACGACCGGCGTGCGCTATACTTTGAGCAGGCCCGCAACGGCTTGTTCGTGCGCATGGCTCTAGTAGCCTACCTGTGTAACCAAGAGTAACTGACTGAGGGAGAAATCCATGGCCGAAGCTTTTTACGACCCAACCAAGACTTTTGATGATAACTTTGATGACGGCCCAGCCGAGGTTGCCGGTGCTGCGGCGGCTCTCAAAACAGCAGCCGCCTCGTCTGGAAAACCGGCTTTTAAAGCCTTTGGTAAGCTAGTTAACTCGCCTTTTGGTATTCCGGCCGGCCCGTTGCCTAACAGTCAGTATGTAAAGTACGCCTTTGAGCACGGCTTCGATGTGGTTTGCTACAAGACGCAGCGCAGCATTGAGTTTGGTTGCAATGAATTCCCCAACGTTTTGTACCTAGATGTCGATGGCGATTTAACTTTGGAGAAAGCGGCTCAGCCGCAGCTGGGCCTGACCAAAACCAGCAAGTCACCCAAGGATCTGTCGATCACAAACTCGTTTGGCAACCCCTCACGTGGACCCGACTATTGGGTGCCAGACCTGCGCAAAGCGATTGGCTATCAAGGGCCGGGCCAGCTGTTGATGATGAGCGTGGTTGGGAGTGTGCAAGATGGTTTTTCGGAGCAAGATTACTGGGACGATTTTGCCCACGCTGCCGAACTAGCGGCTAGTACCGGTGTTGGTGCCATCGAGGTGAATTTGTCTTGTCCCAACGTGGCTACCGAGGGAGTGCTGTGTTACACGCACGATGCCGTGGTCGAGATTTGCAAACGGGTCAAAGCTCGGATTGGCGACACACCATTGATTGCCAAATTTGGTTACTTTGCGCCCCAGCAGCAAGCACTGTTGGAGCAGATTATTACCGACAGCGCACCTTATTTGGCAGGCGTTTCAGCTATCAATACGATTGCCGCGCCAGTTGTAGATAAGGATGGCCAGCAGGCTCTGCCTGGCCCCAATCGCCTAAAAAGCGGTGTTTGCGGCGCTAGCATTAAATGGGCCGGTCTTGATATGGTGGAGCGTTTAGCCAAGTTACGTGCCAAGAGGTCGTTGGACTTCCAGATTATCGGCGTCGGCGGCGTCATGACGCCGGCTGACTTTGCGGCCTATTGCCAAGCTGGTGCCGACATTGTTATGTCAGCCACCGGATCGATGTGGAACCCAGGTCTGGCCAACCAAGTAAAAGCTAGCCTAGCCAGCCACTGATTCCATTAGCTATTTATAATCTGGCCACTGCCCGGTTTGGCTAAAACTTGACCATCTTGGTAGACCGTTTGGCCGGCCAGCTCCACTTGTTGGACTTTGCCAACCACGCGGCGGCCGGCAAAGGGCGTCCAGCCAGCTTTGGTCTGCAAGCCGTCATTACTCAGCTGGTATTCTTTCAGGTCAATGGTTACTTGGTCGCCGGCATCTGGCTTGAGGCCAAATATCCGGGCTGGATTGCCAGATAACTTAGCCTTTAAATCGTCCATTGTTAGGCGGCCTTCTTGTTGAGCAGTCAGCATTAAAGGTAGTGTGGTTTCCAAGCCGGGGACGCCAAACGGCGGTGTGGCGCTGTCTTTTTCGGCCTTGGTGTGTGGAGCGTGGTCGGACTCAATCACATCGACGGCGTCCAGGTGCTGCCAGATAAAGTCTTGGTCCTTTTGGCTTTTGAGCGAGGGCTTCATGCGGCCGTAGGCGCCCAATGTCGCTTCGTCTTTATTGGTCAAAAAGAGGTGATGCGGCGTTACTCCGCAAGTAATCGGTAGCCCCTGGTCTTTGGCTTGCATTACAAAGCTTAGTTCGGCTTGGCTGCTAACGTGGCAAATGTGGGTGGGGGTGGGCACAGCTTTGAGGGTCTTTAAAACCAGCTGCGACACGTCGTCTTCGGCGTGTAGCAAAATGGGCTTTTGTCCAGGCCAAGCCCGGTAGATTTCGATGAGTTTGTCTTTGTCGATAATAAAGTTGCCAGTAGTCACGTTCATGTAAACTTTGAGTCCGGTGACTTGGTCTATGACTTTGGCAAACTGGTCGTAATTGTCACCCAGGGTGCCGAAGTGGAAGCCAACGTTGCAGACAATTTGGCGGCGGGCGCTAGCTAGCTTGGCCTCTAGGCGCTCTAGGCTGGTGATTGGCTCGGCATTGTTGGGCATGTCCAGAATGGTGGTGTAGCCACCGGCCAAAGCCGCTGCCGTGCCACTGTAGAAATCTTCTTTGTGAGTTTGGCCAGGGTCGCGCAAATGAACGTGCGGGTCGATTAGGCCGGGGAGGATAATGCTGTTGGAGCCCATACGGTTATGATAGGCCATAGCTTGCCAAACTAAAAGCCTCTTGCTGAACAAGAGGCCTAAAGTAGATCTAAGCTCGCGATGTTGGTCACAAGGCCGAGATCATTTGATCAACTTCCAAGATGGCTTGGTTAGTGGTTGGTGCAAATTCGTAGCTGAGAGTTTCCATTAATTTTGGCTTTCTTGTTAGTTTTAATGTAGTTATTTAATGATTTTGTTTTGTTATTTATGTTGAACAATAACACTATGTATTTTACACGCTTTTGCTTAAAAGTCAAGACGATGTTCTTGCGACTTTGTATACAGTCTGGCTGCCGGCCGCTTGAAGTTTGTTTGCGCCTCTGTTATGATGAATTGCAAAGCAAGTATTCTTGCTCCAATACCGCGGGGTGG
>JBDTKG010000110.1:0-8119 GCA_039935435.1 Saccharimonadales bacterium (SeqCode)
GAGGATGTTATTAGCGAGGTTTTTCCTTTCGATAATCCTACTTTGGACCGCTTATTCGATGCCGACACCAGTCAATTTAGCAAGGTGCTGCTAACCGAGGCTCAAGAGCTTTACGAGGCTCGGCAACTATCTTTTGGCGATGACAACATGCGCAAAGTGGAGCGCGACGTCTATCTGCAGGTTCTCGATAACTTGTGGATGCAACACCTTGAAAATATGGATCACCTGCGAGAGGGAATTGGCTGGATGAGCGTTGGCCAACGTGACCCACTAGTTGAGTATCGCCGCCAAGGCCAGCATCTTTTTGAAGAAATGCAGAATGTTTTGTGTCACGACGTGGTGCGGACGCTGATGCACGCCGAACCAGTCAATTTGCAGGAACCAGTCGAAACCGAGTTAACCCGGGCCGCCCGTCAATCGGTTGATAATGCCGATAAGGTGATCGACGTAGACGAATTCCACGAGGCCGATTTTAAGCCTATCAACCTACCGACCACCGGCACCAAAAGAGTCACCAGCACAGATAATCGTAAAAAAGCTCGTAAAGCCGAACGTCAACGGCGCCAAAAAACCCGGAAAAAACGTTGAAACACACCGTTAGCCAGTTAAAATTGGGCAACGGCGCCCAAGGCCTGCTGATTCATGTTCCAGACGCCACCGTTATGACCTACGACTTTAGCTTTCGGGCCGGGGAGTATTTGGTGCAGCGCAGCAACTGGGAAACGCCTCATCTGATGGAGCATCTAATGTTGGGAGCCAATCAGCTCGTCCCCAAAGCCCGCAACTTTTTGGCCGAGTTCGAAAAAAACGGCGCTTACACCAATGCCTCCACTAGTAGCTACGATATTAATTACGAAGCCGAGTGTGCCGATTTTGAGTGGGACCGCATTCTGGGGTTGCTTTTGGTCTCGATGACCAAGCCTTTGTTTTTGCAGTCTGAGTTTGAAGCCGAACTAGGTAATGTTAAAGAAGAGTTAACGGCTCGTTCCAACAACCATTTTCGTCATCTCAGCATTTGCTTGCGCGAGGCCTACGGTTTTCAGGCCGTTACCGACCAAGAGCGGCTGCAGCTCATCGATAATGTCGGCTTATCCGATATTCGACGCCATTTTAAGACTACTCATACCAGTAGCAATATGCGTTTTGTAATCGCCGGTAACTTGCCAATCGAACGGCGCCGCATTATAAAAGCTTTGCTGGGCTCAATCGAACTGCCTAAGGGCGATGGCCGGACGGCCATGCCAATCGAAATTCCGCGGCCCCTCGAGCAGCCGCTCACAATTACTAACGACAGCGTCGATAATGTTTACTTCTACGTCGACACTTTTAAGAGTCGCAAGCTTAGCGACCCCGAAGGCGATGCCCTAGGCCTGCTTAACACCATGCTAACCGAAACTCTCAATTCGCGGATTTTGGGCACGGCCCGCGAAAAGGGCTTGGTTTATAGCCTCAATTCGGGCTATTCGCAGACGCCGCTTAATAGCAACTGGTGGTTTGGCGCCCAGGTGATGCCTCGCAACGCCGCGGCCCTGTTTAAGATAATCGTTAGTGAGCTCAAGGCCGTTCAAAATGGTGATCTGTCGGACGAAGACGTCCAGGCCGCCAAACAATACGCCGTTGGCCGCTACCAGCGCAGCGCTCAAACCGTTGGTGGCACCGCCGCCGGCTATTCGTACCGCTACTTTTTCGATGACGCCGTCGAGGATTACTACCAGCTGCCAACCCGCCTCAAAGCCATTACCAAGCAGCGCATTATTAAAGTTGCCAATTCCATGTTTGAAGACAAAATTTGGGGCCTTGGCACGCTAGGTAATTCTGGGCAGGAATTCTCGGACAAGCTTTATGACCAGCTTCGAGTTCTGTGGTAAGCCGCCCAGCAGTGTATAATCGGCAGTAATGCAAGACTTAATTAAACAACTACGGCAGTTGCTAGACGATTTGGCTACAGCCCTGAGGCAGCTCGACATTGCCCAGCTAGAAACGGAACTGGCCAAATTACAAGCCGCCAGCCAGGCAGCTGACTTTTGGGCCGATCAATCGGTGGCTCAGGATAACATGAAGCATCAGTCTAAGCTTCAGGCTCGCATCGAACCTTGGCGCAGCTTGCAAGTTAAAGCAACGGAGTCCCTGGAGTTGGCCGAACTCAACGACACTAGCCTAGAGGCCGATCTGCAAAAACAATACCAGCAAATGGCCCAACAACTCCAAAATCTTAAGAGGGAATTAGCTTTTAATGGTCCGTACGACCACAGCGACGTAATTATGAGCATTCATGCTGGCGCCGGTGGCACCGATGCCCAAGATTGGGCCCAAATGTTACTGCGCATGTACGTCCGCTGGGCCGAGGCTAGCGGTTATAAATTGACGACTATCGATCAGTCTAGCGGCGAAGAAGCCGGCCTCAAAAGTGCTACCATCGAACTCAGTGGTCCGCTGGCTTACGGCAAGCTAAAGGGCGAGCACGGCGTCCACCGCCTCGTTAGGCTCAGCCCCTTTAACAGTGATAATCTGCGCCAAACTAGCTTTGCCAAGGTCGAGATTTTGCCCAAGGTCGACAGCCCGGACAGCGCCCCGATCGACGATAAAGACCTCAAAATCGATGTTTACCGTTCCGGCGGCCACGGCGGCCAATCGGTTAATACCACCGATTCAGCCGTCCGTATTACTCACTTGCCAACCGGTCTAACCGTGGCTATCCAAAACGAGCGCTCTCAGCTCCAAAATAAGGAGACAGCCATGACTATTCTTAGGTCACGGCTAGCTCAGCTGCAGCTAGAACAACATCAAGACAAGCTGGAGAAAATCAAAGGACCCAACCAATCGGCTGAGTGGGGCAATCAAATTCGTAGCTACGTCTTGCATCCTTATAAGCAAGTTAAAGATCTGCGCAGCAAGTACGAAACCAGTGACGCCGAAGCCGTATTAGATGGCAAAATCGACGATTTGCTAGAGGCTTACGTGGAACATAGTTTCCATCAAGCATAACCCTTGTTATACTATAAGCTGTGATTCTTTTAGATAGGGTAACCAAAACATATGGCAAGGGCGCCACGCCGGCTCTTGACCGCATTAGCTTGCACGTCGAACCGCGCGAGTTTGTAATTGTAGTGGGCTCCAGCGGCGCCGGCAAAACCACTTTACTTAAGCTTTTAACCAGAGAAGAGAAGCCCACCAGCGGCAAAATTATCGTCGGTGGCATCGATTACGATAAACTGCGCGACCGTGAAATTCCATATCTGCGCCGCCGCATCGGTACCGTTTTTCAGGACTTCAAATTATTACCGGGCAAAAACGTTTTCGAGAACGTCGCCTTTGCCCTGGAAATAGTCGGCACTAGCAAGAAAGAAATTCATTACACCGTGCCGCGGGTGCTCGATATAGTTGGCCTAAAAGGTAAAGACAAGCGCATGCCCCGCGAGCTTTCTGGCGGCGAACAGCAGCGGGTGGCTATCGCCCGGGCCATCGCCCGCCAACCCAAAATTTTAATTGCCGATGAGCCCACCGGTAATCTCGATCCCAAGCACGCCTGGGATGTCGTTAAGGTACTCCAAAAAATTAATCAGTACGGCACCACCGTGCTGCTAACCACTCACAACCAAGAAATTGTTAACCGCCTCAAACGCCGCGTCATTACTATTAAAGATGGCAAAATCGCCAGCGATCGCGCCAGCGGGGGATACAAGGGCTTATGAGCAAGTCAAAAAGTTCTCAGCAGCGGCCCGGACAGCGCAGTTTAAAGCGCCGTTTGCTTGTGTTGGAGCGTATTATCCGCACTGGCCTGGTTAACTTTGTCCGTAATGCCTGGTTGTCGGCGGCGGCCATTGCCGTCATGGTTATAACCCTCAGTATTATATTGTTCTCGTTTATCGCCCGGGCTACCTTTAACAACACCATTGCCCAAATCAATAGCAAAATCGACGTTTCGGTTTACTTGCAAGATAATATTACCGAGCCGCAGCGCCAAAATCTGATTAAGCAAGTTAAGCAGATCAGCAACGTCCAATCGGTTACCTACATCTCTAAGGACGAGGCTTTAAGCCGTTACCGCGACCAGAATAAAGACAACATGAGTTTGCTGCTGGCCATTTCGCAAACCGACAACCCTTTGCCGGCTAGCCTCAGCATTAAGCCTTACAACCCCGACCAATTAGGGGAGTTGAAAGGCTTTTTAGACCAGCCCAAAATCCAAGCTATGCAATCGGCACCGACCTCTTATTCGGGCGACCGCAAAGAGGCCATCGACAAAATAAGCCATGCCACCAATTTCTTCCAGCAGGCCGGTTTAGTGGGAATTATTATCTTTGCCTTAATATCGATGTTGATCATTTTTAACACTATTCGCATGGCGATTTTTAACCGCCGCGAGGAGCTGGGAATTATGCGACTATTGGGCGCCAGCAGCTGGTTTATCCGCGGGCCTTTCATTGTTGAAACAATGGTTTACGGATTGGTGGCGGCAGTAGTCTCTGTGTTAATCTGTAACTCTATATTTAGCCTGTCATCGACTACTTTTGAGGCCAGCACCCTAGGTTTACTAGATATTAAATTCGCTAATAATTACTTCATTGGTCACTATTGGCTAATCTTGACCGGCCAAATCATAATCGGTATAGTAATAGGAGCCGCTTCTTCCTATTTTGCCACGCGGCGCTACCTAAAATTCAAGAAACTCAAATAAAGTTCGAAACATCGCAAAACACAATAAGCTAAGGATTCCAAGAACTTGCGGGGTGTGGTATGATTAAAGTGTTAATGCTAAAGCTGTCCGGCAAGGCCGGGCATCAACAAAAACAGCCAACTCGGCTAATCAAAAAAATGACTAAAAGAACACTAAAAATACCAACAATTCGAAGCCTCCGCCGGCCAAATGGCCTACTGAGCCGACTACCTCTATTAGCTGTGATTACGGCCCTGATTGCTGGTTTGCTGATGCCGTCTTTTGTTCAGGCTGTCTCGTCTCAAGATCTACAGAACCAGATCAACAGCCTTAATAGTCAGAATAGCCAAGCCCAGCAAGCTCTAACTGGTTTGCAGTCCCAGGCCAGCAGCTATCAAGACGCCATCAACAAGCTGCAGGCCCAAATTAACGTCTTGCAGCAGGCTATCAGCGCTAATCAATCCAAGCAGGCCGATTTGCAGGCTCAAATTGATGCCGCCCAAGCCCAACTTGACCAACAGAAAAAGCTGCTCGGAGATGACATTCGTCAGATGTATCTGGATGGCCAAACAACAACGCTCGAGATGCTGGCCAGCAGCAAAAACCTCAGCGATTTTGTCGATAAGCAGCAATATCGTAACAGCGTCCAGGATAAGATCACTAGCACCTTGCATACTATCACCGACTTAAAGCACCAGCTGAGCGACAAGAAGACCCAGGTCGATGCCTTGCTAGCCACGCAGCAAAGTCAGCAAAATCAGCTCAATAGCAGCCAGAACGAGCAGTCCAGTCTGTTATCTTACAACCAGGGGCAGCAGGGCGACTATAACCAGCAAATTAAGAACAACCAATCGGCGCTGGCTTCCTTGTACGCCCAGCAGGCAGCCTTAATTCAGGCTTCATTCGGTGGCACTATTCACTATGGCGGCACCGGCGGTTATCCCTACAATGCTGCCGTTTGTTTAAATTCCAGCGGTGACTGTAGCGGCAACGCCGGCGGTGGCGCCTACAACTGGGGCATGAACGGCTACCCATACGACCCAGCCGGCTGGCAGTACCGCAACTGCACCAGCTATGCATTCTGGCGATTGACCCAAACTACCGGTATCTCCTTAACAGCCGGTTCATTCCCCAACGTCTTGTCGAGCGGCGGTCGGATAGGCTACTCATTGCCAGATTTCCGCAACCTTGGCTTCCGCGTCGACCACGATCCCAGCGGCGGGGCAGTTTTAGCCGTTAACACTGGCGGTAACTGGGGTCACATCATGTATGTAGAAGCCGCCTCCGGCGGAACAGCTTACGTCAGCCAGTACAACGCTGCCGGCGACGGTTTGTATTCTACCGGCTCTATTAGTGCCAGCAACAGCAGCATCTGGTTCGTCCACGTCCGCTAACTGCCATAATTGTAAAATTGCTTCTGCTTTGGCTGAGCGCTGTGTCATAATGATTCATATATGTTAAAACGGTCTGCTAACTACAAGCTATTCTTAGTGATTGCCGCCTGTCTAATTTTCGGGCTCGGCTACGGTCTAGGCAATGGCCGCTTGAGCCTCAAAAGGAGTAGCGGCGGAATCAACGCTGGCTTGCCGGCAAACCTAGATTACAGCTCGGTCAACAACCTTTATCAGTTGCTTCAGACCAATTTTGACGGCAAGTTGAGCGAGCAGCAATTGCAAGATGGCCTTAAGACCGGTCTGGTGCAAGCTGCCGGCGATCCTTTTACCGAATACATGAACGCCAAGGATGCCCAGAGCTTTAACGACGAGCTTAACGGCAGCTTTACCGGCATTGGCGCCGAGCTAGGCCAGGATAGTCACGGCAGCATTCAAGTGATTGCGCCGCTCAGTGGCTACCCGGCTGCTAAGGCTGGACTGCAGCCTCAAGACATAATTACCGCCATCAATGGCAAGACAACCAGTGGTTTGTCGGTTTCTCAAGCTGTTGATCTAATTCGCGGCCCAGCTGGCAGTACCGTGGAATTGCAGATTGTCCGGGGCAGCGCAGCCCAAACCCTAAAGATTACGCGTCAAAACATTACCGTGCCCAGCGTAACCTCTAAAGTAGTAGGCGGCATCGGTTACTTAACAATTAGCCGTTTTGGGGACGACACCGCTAGCCTGGCCTCGCAGGCCGCCACTAGTTTTCAGCAGCAACATGTTAAAGGCGTTGTTTTAGACCTGCGCAGCGATCCGGGCGGCCTTTTAGATGCTGCAGTGTCCGTTTCCAGCTTGTGGTTGCCCAGCAGTAAAACCGTTCTGACGGAGCGACACGCCGGTATTGTCACTCAAACTTACCAAGCCACCGACGGCCCACCGACGCTAAGCGGTATTCCGACGGTTGTTTTAATCGATGGTGGCAGCGCCAGCGCTGCCGAGATTACCGCCGCCGCCTTGCACGATAACAAGGCTGCAACTCTGGTTGGCCAAAAATCGTACGGCAAGGGCAGCGTCCAGCAAGTTATAAAACTAGGCGGCGGCGCCATTCTCAAAGTGACTGTGGCTCACTGGTACACCCCTGATGGTGTAAACATTAACAAGGCTGGCATCAAGCCCGATCAAGCCGTTGTTTACAAAGCCTCGCCCGACGGCTCCAGCGGCACCGACTCGCAAATGGCGGCTGCCCTAGCAATTCTTAACCGTTAATTAACCGTATTTATAGTTGGCAAGCGCAAGCTTATTATGCTATGATTAAGTTCAGAAAAGAGGGAAGTAATAGCGGTGGCCAAAAAACCGACTAAGTTTATTTTTGTTACAGGTGGCGTGCTTTCCGGACTCGGCAAGGGCATTACCGCCGCCTCAATCGCTAAACTCCTCAAATCTCGTGGCGTCAGCGTCAACATCCAAAAATGTGACCCTTATTTAAACACCGACGCCGGCACGCTCAACCCGGCCGAACACGGCGAATGTTTTGTTACTAAAGACGGCGCCGAAACCGATCTCGACCTCGGTCACTACGAGCGATTTTTGGATCAAGAATTGACTCAATCTAGCTCGGTAATGAGCGGTCGCATTCTAAGCAAGGTGATTGCCGACGAGCGTAATGGCAAATACTTGGGCCAAACTATTCAATTTATCCCGCACGTTACAAATGCCAGCCAACAAGCCATTTTGGAAGCCGCCCAGGGCTTCGACGTCCACATTGTCGAGATCGGTGGCACAGTGGGCGATTACGAAGGCCTCAGCTTCCTAGAAGCCATCCGCGAGCTGCCCCTCAAAGTCGGTCGCCAAAATTGCCTCTACGTTCACGTTGTTTACTTGCCGTATCTCGGCGCTAGCCAAGAGTTCAAAACCAAACCAGCCCAAAACGCCATCCGCGAGCTGCGCGGTCTAGGCATCGTTCCCGATCTGTTGATGGCTCGCAGCGAGTCACCGGCGCCAGCCTCTGTCGTCGACAAGCTGAGTCTATTTGCCGGTTTGCCCAAGGATGCCATTGCGCTGCTGCCCAACGCACCCAGCATTTACC
>JBDTKG010000111.1:0-3910 GCA_039935435.1 Saccharimonadales bacterium (SeqCode)
AAAGCCTAAGTCCCAGCAGCCCAAAAAAGTTGATTTGTCGATTATGCACGGCCGATCGGTTTGCCCGAGCTGCCAACACCAGCTAGCCACCCTAGACTTGGTTCCAGTTTTGAGCTGGCTTGCCCTAAGAGGCCGCTGCCGCTACTGCCGTCAGCCAATTAGTAGCCAGTATCCGCTGGTTGAGCTGGTTACGGTTTTGCTGTTTGTGGGCTCTTATCTGTGGTGGCCGCTTGGTTTTGGGGCTATCGGCGTCTTCCAACTAGTTGTTTGGTTGATAATGCTGGTGGGCTTTATGGCTCTGATCATTTACGATTTGCGTTGGATGCTGCTCCCCAGCCGCTTAGTTTGGCCTCTGGCCGCCTTAGCCCTGTTACAAACCATTGTCTTGACCATTCACTACAACAACCTAAGTTATCTGTTGGCGGGCTTCTGGGGGCTCCTCTGTCTGGCTGGTTTATTCTTTGCTTTGTTCCAGTTTCCTAAGCGGCAGCTGATAGGCGGCGGCGATGTCCGTTTGGCGGTGGTGCTGGGGCTGTTGGTTGGTGGGCCGCTGCGGGCCATTTTGCTGCTTTTCTTATCGTCCATCATCGGCACCATATTTTCGTTACCCCTGCTGGCCAGTGGCCGCAAGGCCTTAACTCGCAAAGTACCATTTGGTCCTTTTTTAATTATTGCTACAATCATTGTTTACTTGTTTGGAGCCGGCCTGATTGGCTGGTATAAAAGACAGTTTTTACTTCTCTAAACCATCACTAAAACGGATTACGCTTGTGCTATACTGATGGCATGAGACGTGCCGTGCCGCTGGCCGAGGCTGGCTATACAATTGTGGAGACGATGATTTTTTTGATTGTCACCGGCGCGCTGATGGCCAGCGCAGCTTTGCTTTTTAGTGGCAAGATTAGCCGCAGCCAGTTTACGGTTGGGGTGCGCCAGTTCAACAGCACCATCAACAACACCATCAATGACGTTTCCACCGGCACCTACAACGCCTCGCCATATTTCAGCTGTACCTCTGGCGGCGTTGGCTCTCCAAATCTACTTAAGCAGGCCGCCGATACGCAGGGCAGCAATACAGGCTGCATCTTTGTAGGCAAAGTTTTGCACCCTGGCTACGACTGCTCGAGCGACGACCTTAGCAAATGCACCACCATCAACACCTACACGGCGGTAGCTAATCGCCAGGCCAGCGGTAGCGACGCCACTGATTTGTTCAGCTCTAAACCGATTTTGGCCGACTCGTCCGACCCCGACAAGGTAGATTTAACCGATCACCAAACTTTGCCTAACGGCTTATTTGTAACGGCCATTTTTGGCATTAATGGCTCGGGCCAGCAGCAGACATATGGTGCCATTGGTATTTTTCAGACTTTTCCGCAGGCTTCAGGCGGTAATTTGCAGTCTGGTGCTCAGCACGTTCAGGTGATTCCGCTCGATCCAGTCGGCTATCCAGCTGCCCAAACGGACATCGATCGGGCCGTCACTTCGGTAGGCAACGATCAGGTTGATGTTTCGGGCGGCGTGGTCATTTGTCTTTCTGGCGGCGGTAAGGCTTCCATTACGATTGGCCTGGACAACAGCAACCTGACTACTAACGTTAATATTGGTGATTCCCGATGTCGCGATATCTAATCAATGGTCGCTTTTGGCGGCCCCTCAACCAGCGCGGCGACACCATCGTCGAGGTACTTATCGCTATAATTGTTTTGAGCTCGGTTTTGACGGGGGCTTACGGCATTGCCAGCCGAGCCACCAAAGAGACCATGCAGACTCAAGAGCACTCCCAGGCTTTGCAGATTGCACAGGGACAACTAGAAATCCTGAAGACCCAAAACAGCGCCCCGGCTAGTCCTTTTTGCTTTGATAGCAACAACCAAAATCGCCCCCAGACTTGGCCCGGCGCCACGCCCAGGCCGCCGGCTGCCGCCCAGGACGATAACTTTAACGTTAATTATCCGTCCGGTTGTAAGCAAGACCTCTCGGGCAGCGTTTGTAACAGTAATTTGTGCTACTACGTGGCCATCCAAAAAACCAGCACCACTGGCAATGACTACAATGTTACGGTCCGGTGGCCCGGTGCCAATGGCGGTAACGACCAAGTTAGTTTAGCTTACAGGTGGGATCAGTGAGCCGCCGTACCAGCCCAGCCCGCCGCCAAGCCGGCTTTACCATTATTGAGTTAATGATTGCTACCATGGTGTTTTCGGTTATTCTGCTGGGAGCCACCACAGCTTTATTCCAACTAGAGCGCATGTACTACCGGGGCATTATTACCAGCCAGACCCAAACCTCTAGCCGAGCCATCATGGCCGACATTTCGCAGCAACTCCAACTCAGCCAAAATAAAGTCCAATTTGCCGCTTCCACGCCAAGCTATGGTGGAACGGTCCCATTTCAGGCCTTTTGCATTGCCAATACCCGCTATAGCTATGTCATTAACGGCCAGGTAGAGGCCGGTAGCGGCCAGTTCAACAGCGATGCCGGCAATGGCAGCAGTAATCATATCGAACACGGCCTGTGGCGCGACACCAAGGGCGACAACCAGGCCTGTACGCCGCTAAACCTAGGTTTGGTTAATCCCGAAGCTACGCCGCCTTTAAATGGCACGGTGCTGGCCGGCAGCAGTGGCAGCGAGCTTTTAGCTCAAAACATGCGCCTAGCGGCCCTCAGCCTGAGTCCCGACTGCGGCAGTAACCGTCTGTGCACCATCGACGTCCACATTATCTATGGAGACAATGACTTGCTGGCGCCGGACGCCAATAAGCCGTTGGGCTGCAAAACGGTTTTTGGCGATCAGTGGTGCGCCTCTTCGCATTTAACAACCCAGGTGTTTAAACGCTTGCAATAGCTAGGATGTTCATGAAGACTATAACTATGACTCAATCAAACCAGCGCGACAGGGGATTCGTGTCCATTTTGGTCACCATGATTCTGATGGTGGTAACTTCGTTAATTGTGCTCAGTTTTGCCTTTTTGGCCCGCCAAAACCAAACTCGCAACCTTAACCAGCAACTTAGTACCCAGGCTTTTTACGCCGCCGAAAGCGGCATTAACGATGCTGTCGTGCAGATCAAGGCCAACCCAGCTTTCAATAACACCGATTGTGGCCAAACCACTAAAATTGGTGCCCAGACCATCGGTGATGCTAGCCTGAACGTAAGTTACACCTGCGTTTTGGTTAACCAAAGTCCCACCGACCTCAAGTACGACAATATAAGTACCGACAGCTCCACGGTGGTGCATATTCACGTTAATAACCCCGGTATTTTGCAGATAAGCTGGCAGGACGCCAGCAAACCGCCAACGGCCAGTTCCTTTGTCACCGATTTGGCAGGTCGACCATTCAATTTGCCTCAAACTTCTGTGACCGGAGGCCAGCTTTTTAACCTAGTCAACAACGCCGGCATCTTACGGACAACCGTTATTCCCACTGCCAACGCCCAGCAGCTCGATGGCGATAGCCTGCTCAACAATTCACGTAACTTCTTTTTGTACCCTTATGGAACGACAGCTCCCAACTCGGCTGGCTCGGCCAATATGAGCGCTGCCGACGGCAGTTTTGTGGACGGTCACTGCTCGGCCAGTACAACTGCTTATCAGTTTGCTTGCAATGTCCAAATTGGACTGGTTGGCAACGACTTTTACGTCCGGCTGAAGTCTATTTACCGGGCTTCGGCGGTCGACATAAAAGTCCTCGGGAACGATCAAGTGCCTCAAGCTATCACCGGCGCTCAGGCCGTTATTGACGCCACCGGCAAAGCCCAAAACGTGCTACGCCGTGTCCAAGTGCGACTGCCGCTAACAGCTGCATACTACTACCCAGAGTTTGGACTGGAATCTGGTGATACCATCTGTAAGCGCTTCAGTGTTTGGCAAACCGGCGCCAGCGTTTTGACACCCACCGATACCA
>JBDTKG010000112.1:0-3105 GCA_039935435.1 Saccharimonadales bacterium (SeqCode)
CACTCGATCGCTGAATAAATACGTTGCCGGCTGGGGCTACAATGCTATTGCCACTATTTTTAAACTTGATAGTAAAATCGGCCGGTAGCCATTCGTAGATATGCTTACTAACCGTAAAAGAAGGCACCGACAACTGTCGAACAGCGCCCGGACGATCAACGTTCAGTAGAACAAAATCGGCCACCGAACCATTAATGATCCGGCCATTGCTACTGGACACCGGGTTAGCGTGACGGTTGATGAGCAGCGCAAATGAATAGCTAAAACCAGCCGCTTTAGGAACCGTAAAGGTTACATTCTGAGTAAAGACCTGTCCGGCCGCCACCGTAAATTTTGGTGAGCTAAAACTAATCCAAGAATTGATATCGGCCGGTGGTGTACTGCCCAGCGTTACCGACCCCGTGGCATTATTAACCGAAAACGACCGGGGCTGTATCTGCAGATTTTCGGCGCCATTACTATTATTGACAATCTTTAATTGCACCGAAGTGGTTTGACCCGGCTTGACGGTGGTCACAATCGGCGATGGCGTAATCAGCAGCGAAAAGTTGCTAGGTGGAGTTGCCTCGGCTTTAGCGTTGGTCGATATCCATACCGAACCTGCTACCACAATCACAACGGCAATTATCAGTATCTTGAGATAGCTTATAAATTTCATATTATCTGCAACTCGCTGCTACTGTGCTTAGAACAAACCAGCGCCCGTAATGGTGATGGTGTCTGTATAGTCAGCCGCGGCTGGAGTTGTGGCATTAATGGCCACGTTGTTAGTTAAGGTCAAAACCGATCCGGAGCCACTACCGTTGGACGATGCCAATGTAGCTAGCGAAGTGTTCAACCCACCACCTTTGCCCGTTGAGCCGCCGACAAAAGGTGAGGCCACTGTAATGGTGCCCAGGCCGCTAGTTTGGCTACTGGTAATGCCAGTGTTATAACCGGCGGTGCCAGCCACCAAAGTACTGTTGCTCCCTGGCGTTGTGGAAGCGATCGTTGCCGCGGCTGATGCCGAGTTTAGACCAGTGTTGGAGTCCTTGGCCCATACCGACCAGCCATTCTTGGCATTAGTATTTATGGTCACCGTTTGTGGTGAGGGGCTAGAAACGACGGCGCTAGTACTCAACGCGCCTAGCGGATCGGTATTACCACTTAAAGCAAACGAGAAGGCGGCTGGGATGGTGGCCGATACCACTATTTGGTCGTTGGTAACGGTTGAAGTGGTGAAGGAGCCAGTATCAATCAAAGTTGGCGTAACCGTATAGGTGGCGACCGTACCAGTATTGGCATTGCTAGCCGAAGCCGCTGTAGTGACGGCCGCTGTGTTTGTCCAGTTAAAACAGTACAGAGTGCCAACAGTTAAAGTGGTGCTCGGAAAGGTTACAACTTGACCGCTAACGGTGGTTGCCGTACCGATGCCTGGCCAGGCTGTGCCGCCAGTTGGCCATGCCAAATTGGTGGTGCTAGTCGTAAAATTGGCGGCCGAACCAAGCGTATAACCTGTTGGGAAGGTAACCCGGGTAGTTGTGGCGCTGGCAGCGGTGGCTGGCGTGAAACAAACCGTTCCGGTTGTTGCCGTACTAGTTGCTATGCGGTCGAAACGAACCGTAGTGGTAGATGCTGCGGCCAGCGCTGGGCTGGTTAACGCAAATAATTGGACGGCCAGGCCGGCTAATAGAATAAATGCACCGAAGAGCTTTTTGTAGCTGTGCTTAGTGTATTTCAATTTGTTTCCTTCTGTATTAAGATACCCGCGATTGCCGTAATTGTATCATAAGCGTCTTCGGTCCACCACAAGAATTAACAGCCGACTTAATTATTCGCCAGATGACTTCGGTCAGACCATCGTAAGCGTGCTACAATATGCTTATGTCCCGCAAGTACTTCGCAGACCAACTAGATGACGAAGAGGTTTTGCTAGTTTTTCGTAAGCACCCAGTGGTGATGCGCAAGGGTTTGATTATTGGTATGGCCGCACTGCTCATCGGCCCCGTCTACACCCTGGCTTTGACCTATCTGCGGCCCAACAACCTGCCCAGTATTGGCTTTTTCTTCCTGAGTCTTTTGGTTAGCGCCCTAATCGGCCTAATACTGTACTTTCCATCCTGGATTAGCTGGTTTTACAGTGTTTTTATCATTACCGATCAGCGCCTGATTCAGATTACCCAAAAAGGCCTTTTCCACCGCAGCGTGGTCGACATTGGCCTGAATCAGATCCAGATGGTCAACTATTCTATATCTGGTTTTCAGGAAACGCTGCTAGGATTTGGTACAATAACTATGCAAACATACTTAGGGGAGTTGGTGATTCGTGAGGTACATCATCCTACCAAGATCCAAAAACGGATTCTCAGTATTTTGCGCGACCAAGGTGTCTTAGCCAATGCCTTTCCGCCTATCGAGGCCCAAGCCGCACTCAGCCAAGCCGAGCCGGCTGGCGATGGCGACGATCTGGCCGAAGCCCAAGATTAACTCAATTAGGATTTAGATGAAGAAACCAAGCATTAAAAAGCCCTTTGGCAAACTGTCCGGCAAGCTCCCTAGGAGCCTGCCTAAAAACTTGCCCAATATACCTGGTGTCAGCAAGCCCGAAGAAACGCCGCCCAACGCCGGCCCGCGCATAACCAACGACACCGTTGCCGAGCACCGCGAAGAAGTCCTGTCCAGCGCCCGCAAGTATATATACCCGCTGCAGCACTCCAAACACCGCATCGTCGTTATGACCACTACTATAGTAATAGTCGCTTTCGTGGCGTTTATGAGCTACAGCGTGGCCGCTTTGTACCGCTTTAACTCCACCTCATCTTTTTTGTACCGCGTTACCCAAGTTGTACCATTCCCGGTGGCCAAAGCCGGCTCCAACTTTGTGGCCTACGAGAACTATCTTTTCGAACTGCGTCACTACACTTACTTCTACCAGAACCAGCTCAAGTTCGACTTTAATAGCAAATCGGGCAAACAACAACTAGAAGCCTACAAAAAACAGGCTCTCGACAAGGTTATAAGCGATGCCTACGTTAAGCAATTAGCCGACCAACACCATATTACAGTTAGCAACCGCCAGGTAACCGACCAAATCACCATTCTGCGTCAGCAAAATCGCCTGGGTGG
>JBDTKG010000113.1:0-6027 GCA_039935435.1 Saccharimonadales bacterium (SeqCode)
TTAGCCTTTAGTTGGTCAACGGCTTCATCAATGTCATCAACTACCAAGTTTAAGATTGTATAGGTTGCTGGTGTGTGGCCGGCTCCTTTGGGGTAGAAAAAGACTGTGGCGCCTCCCGGCAAATGGATATGCGTTCCATAACCATGTTTGGTGATTTCTAAACCTAGCGTTTGACTGTAAAATTCCCTTGCTTCGGCGGAACTGGTTACCGAAAACCCGCTGAACGCCGCTTGTATTGCCAACATGTGACCTCTTTTCGTTTTTAATACTCTTATTATAGTCTAGCAGAATTCCCAGCACGCTTGGACTTGCGGCAAATTGGCGCTACAGTTAGACCATGAGCTTAAAACTACAATCATTCTTTAGTGGTTTGCTTAAGGACAAAAAGGGCCGCGTCGTTATTTGGCAAGCCCCCAACCTACCAATCTGGGGCTGGGCGATATTCACTGCTCTGGGGCTTCTGCTCAAGCACGGCCAGTGGCATACCGGTTCGCAAAACCTGGCTCAACTTTGGCTGTTTACTTGGGCCTACCTAGAGTTAAAGTCAGGCGATAGCCCCTTTAGACGAATCTTGGGGGCGATCTTTATGGCCCACATCATTCTGGCACTTTTTACTTAGGCCAATTAGGAACTGACTAGGCTGGTAATACGTGACCATGCATTTGGCTTGCCATCGGGTGTATAATAATGACATGAAAAGTGCCCTATACCTTCTCCTACTAGTCGGTTTTTTGCTAGTTGACTTTTTGTTCTTCCACGACCTTTTTAAGCCGGGCGAGGTCACCTCATTGGCGCAGTACCTAACCGGTCTACTAAGCCTGCCAGTTATAGCTTATTCCGCCCAGCAACTGATGGCCAGCCAACCTGTCCGCTCAAAAGCCAGCCGTAAACATGTATAGACATCCTGAACTACATTTTGGAGCCTGGCTACCGATTATCCTCCTAGTTGTCCTATTGCTGGTCGCTTTTGAGCTATGGATGCTAATAGACGCCGCGCTGAATAAGAAAATCAGCGATACCGCAAAAACCTGTTGGATTATCGGCATGGTCCTGGTTCATCCCTTTGTGGCCGTCGTTTATTTTTTCACCGATCGCCACAAAGCCTAAGGCCAACTATGCAGGTACTATCGGCACACGCTGTTCAAAAGAAATATCGGCGCAACCACGTCCTTAAAGGCGCCAATCTGACGGTCGATAGCGGCACACTAGTCGGTATTGTGGGCGAGAATGGTTCCGGCAAGTCGACACTACTCAAGATACTGGCCGGCGAGCTTCAGGCCGATAGTGGTACCGTGCAAGTAGCTGGCCAAATTGGTTACTGCCCGCAGCAGCCAGTCGTCAACGAGTCGCTGACAGTTCAAGAACATCTTGATTATTTTAAGCAGGCCTACCGCTTACCCAATGATAATTACGCCAAACAGCTGCTCGAACAATTAAAATTTACTAAGTTTTTGGGTAGCCAGACAGCCAGCCTGAGTGGCGGTACTCGTCAAAAACTTAACCTGACCTTAGCGCTGATGCATAAACCGGCCGTTTTACTGTTAGACGAACCTTATCAGGGCTTCGACTGGGAAACCTATCTGCGCTTTTGGGACTTAGTAGCCGACCTGAAACGAGCTGGAACGGCCATTGTGGTTATCTCTCATTTAATCTTTGAGCAAAAGAAGTTCGACCAAATACTTCAGCTGAAAGCCGGCCGAATTAGCGAGACTCAATCATGAGACCACTGTTAACGGCTGTTAAGTTTAGCCTCAAGGAACAGCTCAATAATCGCTTTGCTCTGGGGCTATTAGTCTTATTCGTGCCAGTCTGGTACTGGCTGCTAGGGGCTATGACCCCTTCGGCCGCAGTCCCCTTCCGCTTTGCAGCTACCAATAGTTTTATACAAATTAACGGCCATCATTTAATATTTCTGACGGCCGGCATAAACGTTTTGTCACTAATTCTTGGTTTCATGTTTTTCCACTCAGCTCGTCGCTCATTGGCTTTCGACCAACGCTTAACGCGGGCCGGCTTAAACCGAGCTCAATTTATGGCTGCCAAAGTCATTGCCCTAGCCATTACAACCGCCGCATTGTCGCTTTATACGATGCTAGTCCTGTTAGCCTACTGGCACTCTCCGGTCAATATCGTCGAAGTTTGGCTTAGTTTTTGGCTGGTATCCCTTCTCTACGGTAGCTTTGGCTTGCTCCTAGGGGTTGTCTTAAATAGCGAGCTGGCTGGCTTTTTTATAGTAATAATGCTCAGCCAAGTAGACGTTTTTTTGCAAATACCAATCGACAACCCAGCGGCCAACCAAAGCTACCTACACTTACTGCCTAGCTACGGGGCTGTTCAACTAACCACGGCTGGTGCATTTACGCACGTCTTTCCAATGCGACAATTCCTGCTCAGCCTATCCTGGATAGCTGGCTTTTTGGGTCTAGCTTTAGTGGCATTTTACCTTCGTACTCGTTACAAGAGCAGCTTACAGCGAGTCCAGGCGCTATCGACAAAGCCATAACGCTTAAGCCAAACCTCAGCCAGCCACGATAATATATAGGTACCTTAATAAGTTAGTGAAAGGGGGCGGTTATGTTAAAACTACGACCGGTTGGATTGCAGCGTGATGCTTTTGTTCAACGTCTCAAGGATATTAACTTTCGTAAATCGCTGCATCGCCAGCGAATCAAGAATAAACGTTTACACCGTTACGGCGCCCAGCGGCTTAAATATAACACCTAGCGCCGCTTTGGCTTAAGGGCCGCTAGTGGCGCAATTCCCACCGCCAATATTATGGCGTAGATTATGGCGAAACCACACATAATGCTGGGTATGCCCGATACGGTTTGCGGGTCAATGGTGTTGACTATGGTTGTGGGAAGCAGAAAGCTCAGGTAGCCAACGAGCTGTAAAATCAAGGCCTGCCGGATCTTTAGTTTGGCCCTTAGACTAAAGTACAGGCTCATAGCCACGCCAATCAGCAAAAAGCCGTAATAGTAAGCGTAATAAGCTCTGCCGACCTTATCGGACAACCTAAAAATAACATAATTACCGGCACAGACGTGATTCTGGAAGGCCGCCGTATAAAATGCAAAAGTAACTATAAAGCCGGCTGCAGCCAGATAATTTAGCCACACGATCCAGCGTTTGCCTCGCCCGGACATTACCTGCACTAAATGCAGTCCCAGCGGTGGCAGCAGCGTAATAGCCACAAAACCAATTCGCGACCAAATCATGGCCGAAAAGCCAATCCCCTCGCAGACGTTGTATTCGGACAGCTGGAATAGGGCTAGCATTAACAAAGCGGCCAAGACCAGTTTTGTGAGTGGTGTTAGTTTGTATCGTACCAACGTATAGACAAATAGGCTCATCTCGATTACAAAGGTAGCAATCATCACCGGCGGCGAAAAACAATACAAACGATTTTGGTTTTTTCTCACCGTTTTAGACTACTCTTTCTAGGCTTATATTCCTAACCTTTAGCATGATAGCTGTCGACATCCCATTGACGTTTGACATATATTGTGCTAATATTGTAGTAATTGTTTTAATGAATCTGGGTGTTAGTAGGTATTATTTGCTCAACTTCATTGTGGCAATGCCGTAATACAACTAATAATCATAAGGATTCTATGTCTTATCGTACTCAAACCAGGCGATCAGCTCCGGCTGGCCGTCGTAATACTACCTCATATCACGGAGGTGGTCGTCAAAATAAGAAAGCTTACATCGACCCCCGTAAGTTTGTCCAAAAGGCCAAGCCCATCATCGCCGAAGAAGTGTTTGTGCCGCAGCATCAATTTAGCGACTTCGTGATTGATCCCCTGCTGCAGGCTAACCTAGTTGGCAAGGGTCTGGTTACGCCAACACCTATCCAAGATCAAGCTATTCCAATTGGCCTAAACGGCCAAGATATCGTTGGTATCGCAAACACCGGTACTGGCAAAACAATTGCTTTTGCCCTGCCGGTCTTAAACGCCTTGCTACAAAGCCCCGAAAACAGGGTCCTAATTATGGCTCCAACCCGCGAGTTAGCTCAACAAATCGAAGATGAGTGCCGAATTGTGGCCAAAGGCAGCAGCTTATATGGCGCTTTGCTAATTGGCGGCACACCAATGGGCCCTCAGCTGTCCGACTTGCGCCATAACCCCCAAATTGTGATTGGCACACCAGGACGTATTAAAGATCACATCGAACGTGGCACTCTAGATGTTGCCAAGTTTAATATGGTCGTTCTAGACGAGGTCGACCGCATGCTCGACATGGGCTTTATCTACGACATGAAGACCATTTTGGGTCAGATGGCTAAGCCTCGCCAATCGTTCTTCTTCTCTGCCACCCTAAACCCTAAAGTTAAGGCTCTGATTGACACTTTTTCTAACGATCCAGTGGCTATCTCGGTTAAGACTAGCGAGACTAGCGAACGTGTCGAGCAAGATGTTATTTACAGTATTCGGGGCCAAAAGCTGGAACAACTGCACGATGTTCTAATCCGCGAAGAAGTTAGCAAAGTTTTAATCTTTGACGACACCAAGCGCAGTGTGGAACGGCTTAGTAAAGAACTACAAGAACGCGGCTTTAAAGCGGACGCCATTCATGGCGATAAAAGTCAGGGTCAACGTCAACGAGCCCTGAACCGTTTTAAGCGCAGCGAAGTTAAAGTTCTTGTTGCGACTGATGTAGCCGCCCGCGGTATCGACGTTGTCGACATTAGTCACGTCATTAACTACTCAACGCCTCAGTCATACGAAGATTACGTACACCGCGTAGGACGAGCCGGCCGAGCCGGTCAACAAGGTTACGCTCTGACCTTTATAGAAGGCTAAGCCTTTTAGTAACGGCGGCCGCCACTGCCGCGACCAGAAGACTGACCAGATGGTCGGTTCTGGGAGCGGTTTGGGCCAGCGCCGTAACCTCCGCCGCCACCTTGCCGTGGAGCGCGCTCTTCGCGTGGTCGAGCCACGTTGACGATTATATTGCGGCCATCAAGTTCGGATTCGTTTAATTTATCGATGGCGACTTGGGTTTCGGCCTCGTTAGACATTTCGACAAATCCAAAGCCTTTGGAGCGGTTAGTTTGGCGGTCAATAATTACTTCCGCCGAGCTAACCGAGCCGACCGTAGCAAACAAATCACGCAGCTGATCGCTGGTGACTTGATAACTTAGATTGCCGATAAATAGTTTTTGACTCATTGCTTATATCCAGTATACCCTATTGCTGACTAACTTGGCTCAACTGAGCCACAAAAGCTTGAATATCAGCATAGTTATTAAGCCCGGCGGCAGGCGCCAAAGCCGACTGGCCACCGTAGCCCTGATAGCTCATTAACAAGTTCTTGCCGTTAACATCATTTAAGCCAACCGATTTAATCTGGTTGCCGTCTATCGAATTGCCCAAACTGTACAGCCGTCGAATGTTGCCAAGTGTTAAGTCTGTTTTAACGTTGTTGCCTACAGCGTCAAACAAACTGCTAACTTTGGCCGGGTTAGTGAACACGCCGGCGCTGGTCGATTTATCTTTTAGGGCCACTAGCAACTGCCGCTGATGAGTCGTCCGATCAAAATCAGAATATAATCCATAGGCTCCCGGACCATCGCCCCGAGACCGAGCTAAATCTAGAGCTTGCTGGCCGTTGAGGCTGACCGGACCGTTAGGCAGGTCAAGATGGGTGAAAGTATCATAGAGGCCTCGTGAGTCCTGGCTATTAATAGTCACATTGACGCCGCCAACCGCATTAACCGCATCGCGAAAAGCTGAATAGTTAATTAAGGCGTAATAGTCTATGGGGATATTTAGTTTGCTGGACACGGTCGACTCCAACATACCCATGCCACCATCCGGGTAGCCCGCCTGACTAAATTTTAGCTGGTTACCAACCTGGTAAGCAGCGTTAATCTTTGAATAGCCATCATTGGGTATATTGACGTACAAATCCCGGGGAATACTCAGCATGAAGGCTGTTTTATCTTTTACATCCAAACTGACTAGCATAATCGAGTCGGTTAGGTCGGCGCCGGCATGACCGGGATCGTCAGCTGAATCG
>JBDTKG010000114.1:0-5007 GCA_039935435.1 Saccharimonadales bacterium (SeqCode)
AAGACAATGTAGCCTTGGTCTTGGGACTTCATGGCGTGGCAACTCCCGGAATGGTGGCCGCACCATAAAATGTTTTAGAGTACTGAACCTCGCGGCGATTCGAATTTGTTCGGTATTTGAGCGTTAGCTTAATGAGTACCGAGCCCTTGCTACCGGCTAAAGACATATTAGAAAAGACCAGGCTGCTAACGGTTACTCGGCCATTTGTCAGCTGGCTAGTAACGGCTGGGCTGCCCTCGCCGATCTGCAAACGATTAGTGGTGCCATCATTAACTGCCGTAAACGTTGTAGGATTAACCGCAGCGTTTGCCATTGTTAGTTGCAGGCCACTAGAACTGTTGCCGGCAGTTGGCGCCGTCACCTGGCCGGCCTGCCGAATAGTCTGTGTCATCAAAGCAATGGTGGCTTCTCCCTGATAATTAAGGTCACTAACGACCTGAGAATTGATTCTTTCGGCAGATGCACCCAGGGCTAAGCCAACCACAGCCCCAATCATCGTTGCAAAAATAGCTACATATATTAGAAGCTCGATCAGTGTGAAGCCCTTTTGGCTGAGTTGCTGTCTCATTATTTGTCCCATCCAAAGTCAAACCACTTAGCGCCGATGCTGGGCCCGTTGGCGTTGTGTATTGTCCAGGCGTAACCGGTGGGTGTGGTGTAAAAAATATTGTTATTACCGTCGTACATAATTGAATACAAATTGTTCTGGTCGTCGATTTGCAGCAACATGGCGTCGTTAAGACCTGGCTCCGGAATCAAACGCGTCTTGCCAATGTTAGCGGCGGCGTTGGGGGCCGACAGCGGCGTAGCGTCCCAGCTGTTACTAGTGCTCAAAAAGCGTTTTAGCTTGGCGCTGGAGCCGCCGTCGGTGTAGCCCGCCAAGCCCACGCTGCCAATTTGATCTTCAAAACCAAGCTCCATGGTCTGCTGTCCGCCCTGTGAGGTAGTATTGGATAAAGTATAGTTGCTGGGCCGGCTGATTCCCGTGGGGCTAGCTGTGTAACAGTAGAGGTGCTGCGTGTAGGCATCGTCCTTGTCGCAAACCGTGAAATTTGGCGATCCACTAACCTGCCCAGCTACGGCCACCGAGATCACAATCGAGCCATAGGGCTGGTTGAGTGAGGCCAGCGGCGTTCCCCAGCTGCCGGAACCGCTGCCATTGGCCGTGAAGACCCGAACGGTTGGTGTCCGGTCGTTGCTGCCAGTGGTATAAACCAAGGCCCCGTATAGGCTGCCTGCAGCCGAACTCCAGTCGAAGTCGACATTATGAGTGCCGTTACTAGTGCCATTATTGGCCTGAGTGGTGTAGCCCGACCAGCTGCTGCCGTTGTAGTAGTTAGTCAGCGTTTCGTAATCCTCCCCTAGCAAACCAAGCATGACCTCGTTGCTGCCAGGACGAGCGTGAATAATCATTGAGGTTGGCGAATCATTGCGATCACCGCTGATCTGACCCAAAGATTGCTGGCTGCTCCAAACCCCAGCGCTGCTGTAGATATTGTACTTGGGGGTGTTGCTATTGTCGCTGTAGGCGGCCATAAAGCTGCCGTTGGCCAGATAGGTGCCGCTAAAGTTGCCGGAATCGAGAGCGCTGCTAGAACGCCAATTAGCCAATAACTGAGGCGATAACCAATTACTGCCAGTCCACGGGAACCCGTAAATATACTGATTGGTGCCGTCAAAGAAACGGGCAATTACCATCTTGGCTTTGCCGGTTTGAGCCGAATACAGCTTAACGGAGCGAGCCACCCGATTATTAGCACCGACCGTTGGCAAAGACAGCGGCGATGTCCAAAAGCCATCGGACTGTAGCAAGCGATAGTCGATTAGGCTGGTGCTGGTGCCGCCATTGGCGTAAACCAATAAGCCAGTCTTAATAGTATGGCTAGAGCCCGTCTGCAAGCTGGCCAAATAGGTGGTAGCACTGACGGTTCCCTGCTTATGAGCACCCGACGACCACTTAACGGTAACGGTGGCCTGCCGGCTGTTAGTGGTTGGCCCAGCCGCCAGAACCACCGACGGCGTATACATGTTATTAACGGTAGTAGGAGTTGTGCTCAGTTGCCACTGGCTGCCCGTGATATCTAAGTAGTAGGTGGTGCCATTAGCAAAATTGGCTAGCGGATTGTCGGTGCTCTGGGCCATATTATTGAGAGCCTCGATAGCCGTATTAGAAACCTCGCCAGCCTGACTATTGGCGGCGGCATAACTTAAACTATCGCGCCCATAAACAAAAGCCGACAAGACGATCAGGCTGATCATGCCAAAGATGGCTACAGCCAGCAGTATCTCGACCAGCAGCAGACCGCTTTGGCTGGACGGCGGCCGTTTGGAGCGAAAACTTAATACTGCCATTTTAGTACTCCACCATGCCTTTGCTATTCACGGCCAGTGGCATGGTTTGGCCAGCGCCGCTCAGGCTAAAGTTGGCCGTAGCTGTTGGCAAACCGTACAAACGACTGTAAACCACCTGGCTGTCGCCGCTCATTTTAATGGCCGAAGGCACCACATAATTGACGTCTTGAGAGCTGCTGCGACTAGCGTAGCTGTTGCCCTGGAATAACGTAATGGTCTGGCCGTTAAAGGCCACTCCCCAAGCCGAATCGTTGAGCTGGGCACGGCTGTTGGCCTGGGCCTGGTATAAATCTTGAGCCAACAAGCTGACCGACACCTGCAGCTGGTTACGATTGCTGAGCGAAGCATACAACGGCACGCTGACAGCCATAATGATAGTGATAATACCCATCACCAAGATCATCTCCAAAAGAGTAAAGCCAGCCGAACGCTTAGGCACCATTGAGGTTTCCAATCAGGCTATAAATTGGCAAGAAGACGGCCATTGCTACGAACAGCACGGCCGCCGCAATTAGGACTAGGACAATTGGCTCCAACAATGTTTCGAGATTGCGGGCCGTGATGTCGGCTTTATCCTCAAAGTTGGTGCCCACTTTGAGCAAACTAGAAGCTAGGTTACCGGAGCGCTCGGCGCTGACCACAATCTGGGTAATGGTACCGGGCACCAGCTTGCGGTATTTTTTGTCGGACAAAATTTTATTAAAGGAGTCGCCCTCGTCGACTCGCTGCCGAACCTCTTCCGAAAAACGTTGATAACGCCGGGTCGACATACTGGCCGACAGCGATTGCAAAGCCGTTACCACTGGCAGGCCGGCGTCCAGCAAAGTACCAAGTACAAATCCAAAACGAGAAATCTCGGTCTCAAAAAGCAACTTTTTGATACCCGGTATCCTAAACAGCACGGCTTCCGATGCAGCCCGGGCGTTAGCACTCTTTTTAATCAAAACGGAGGTGGCGATGACCACCAAAACCACCACTGCGGCAAAAATCAGGCCATATTTACCAAATAAGGTGCCGACGACAATTAAAATCCGAGTCATCAGCCCCACTTGTATTTGCAGTCCGGTGATGACACTGAGCAATTTAGGCAGCAAAAAGACACCGATGCCAGTGCCCACGATGAACAACAGAGTAATTAGAAATGCTGGGTACAACATGGCCGACTTAATTTTGGAGTTCATGGTGTTGTTCTTGTGCATCTGGGCCGCCACCACCCGCAGGTTCTCGGGCAGCTTACCGGTGGACTCGCCAACTTCAATCAGAGTAATCACCGATAAATCAAATAAACCAGTTTGCTCCAACGCCAAGGCAAAAGGCTTGCCCTCGTCGATGCTATTGCGCATGGTCTGCAAGATCTCGCGAATCGGTTTTTGAGGAATCTCGGTGGCTATAGACTCGATGGCCTCGCCCACCGTAACGCCCGCCAACAACATCATGCTGAGGCTCTCTACAATGTACTCGCCGGTATCGCGGCTGATGCCACCAAAGGCCCGTTTTTTGGTGCGCTTGGCTTTGACCTTTTCGGGCGGCGGGCTGTTTTGGGCCGGTAAATCTGGCGCCTGATCGGATTTACTGGTGGCCGGTTTAGAATTAGCTTGCGGAGTAGTAGCGACCACTGCTGGGGCCAGCGGCGCCACGGGGCGAGCGACTTTAACATCGCTCATCGGTTGCAGCACCACGTGAGCGGTATGCTCTAGGCGCATCTGAGGCGTTGGCGACGGTTCGGCAGAACCGGCTGGCCCACTGCCCTCATCGGCATCAACGGTTGGCCGCTCCAAAGAGGCTTGGTGATTAAGTTTGAGGCCGATCATTGCGGGGCACTCATTTTGGTTCGGCCACTCGCTGCAGCTCGGTAATAGAGGTCATCCCTCGCTGCACTTTTTCGATACCATCAGCAAACAAGGTGTGGTCGCCCTGTCGACGCGATAATTCGGCAATCTGAGCCGTCGACGGGTTCTTCAGAACTAGCTCCTGCATTAAAGGCGTCATGGTGACCAGTTCAAAAATAGCCGTTCGCCCGTGGTAGCCGGTAAAATTGCAGGCTTCGCAGCCGGCTCCCTTATAGAGCGTCACGCTGGGCCCCTTAAAGTACTGATCGGCCGTCGGCAGCGTCTTTTTGAGTTCATCCAACTGAATGCTGTAGCTTTGGCGACAAATGGGGTGAATCATTCGCACCAGACGCTGGGCAATCACCAGGTTGAGAGTGCTGGCCAGCAAAAAGGGCTCGACGCCCATGTCGAGCAAACGCGGAATAGCGCTAGAAGCGTCGTTGGCGTGAAAGGTGGAGAACAACAAGTGCCCAGTTAAGGCGGCATTAACGGCCAGTGTAGCCGTCTCTTCGTCACGAATCTCACCTACCAAAATGACGTCTGGGTCTTGGCGCACCAGTGAGCGCAGCCCATCGGTAAAAGTTAACCCGGTCAGGTTGTTAACCTGAATCTGGTTAACGCCCACAATTTTGTACTCCACCGGGTCCTCGATAGTGGTGATGTTGATGTCGGGCGTGTTGATCATTTTAAGTAGCGAGTACAGCGTAGTGGTTTTGCCCGACCCAGTTGGGCCAGTAGTCATGATCATGCCGTAAGGTCGGCGGATTTCGCGGTCAAAAATAGCCTTATCGTGCGTACTGAGACCCAAGCCTTTAACGTTGAGGCC